>NZ_JBNGOX010000017.1:0-103852 GCF_050589785.1 Carboxylicivirga caseinilyticus
TAAGAGAGGTGCTTACGAAATACGATTACAAAAATGTCAAAGAACTTAAAAATAAACAATTAATAATCAGTGGGTTTTAAGCGCCCACCAATGAGGTGAGGTATTTAATTTCCAGTATGGATTATTAGGATATTCCCATGCATCAAGTCCGTCTGGTAACAAATGAATCAGATTGCCTTCTTCATCTTCATAAGCTTTCATGTCGTAACTTCTTGGATAATTAATGATGTTTTGCATGTACCCATCATTGGTTCCGTAAAGTCCTGATCCGGTTAATGTTTTTGTTGAAGAAGTTGAAACATAATTAAACTTGGTTCCGAAGGTGAAAATTCCTTCTTTTCTTTCAAGGTTAACTAAGAACGAAGATCTTTGATAATCGGTAGTTGGAACAATACCGTCCTGATCAGTGTGAGCTAATGAAATGTAATAGCTGCCCTTTTCGTTACCACCGCTAACATTAAAGGAAGTTTCATAGGTCCAGGCGTTCTCAAAGAAGTCTTCCATGTTGTTGTATCTTGTATCACCACTTTGAAATTCTTCACCCCATGATAAGTGGGTTTGATCTGTAAAGTTACCACCATCGCGATCAGCAGTACCGGCTTTATAAACACCTTGTTGTGATGGTAGTCGATTTACCTGATCCAAACGAGTTCTGAAGGAAAAGTTAACCTTTGCTTTTCCTTTTCCTTTTTTTGTTGTTATAACTATTGCTCCGTTTGCTGCTTTTAGTCCGTAAAGAGCAGAAGCAGCAGCTCCTTTTAGTACTGTCATTTCAGCAATGTCGTCTGGATTTAAATCAGAAATAGCATTTCCCATATCCAATGAGGAAGCAGACAAACCATCTGTTAATGAGTTACCAACGGCAGTAGTGTTATCCACCGGAACACCGTCAACAACAAATAAAGGTTGGTTGTCAAAAAGGAGGGATGTTCCACCTCTGATAATTATTTGAGATGAGGCTCCGGGAGCTCCACCGGAGTTGGTAACCGTTAAACCTGCAACTTTTCCGGCAAGTGAATTGACAAGGTTCGGTTCTGCTCCAATAACTATTTCTTCAGCTTTAACATCTTGAATCGAATAAGTTATTGTTTTTTTCTCGCGGCGAATACCCAATGCTGCAACTACTACATCATCAAGGTATACATCACCACTTAAAACTATGTTGATATCTGTTTTTTCACCAACACTGACTTCTTTTGTTTTCATTCCTACAAAAGAATAAACGAGAGTAGCACCTTTATTAACTTTGATGCTGTAAACACCAGAAGCATCGGTGATGGTTCCATTGGAAGTTCCCTTCTCTAAAATTGCAACTCCTGGCAAAAGCTCGCCGTTGTTGTCTTTAACTGTTCCTTTAATTAATAGATCCTGTGCTATAAGGCTATAACTACAAAGAAACAAACTTAAAAGTAGAATGATTTTTTTCATAGGCATATGTTTGTGTATTAAATGACTCCATTGATACAAGTAAAAATTTTACTAATCCTTTCGTCAACCCAATACTTATCTTACTATATGCCTAATTAGCAATGGCTTTTACTTTATAATAGAATATAAATTTCAGTATGTGTGCGTGCGAATTACTATTAATATGTATGTTGTAATACATGTGATTCAAAGATAATAATAACATTTTGTATATCTAGCAAAGTGTTATAATATTTTTAGAATCTTATAGTAATTCTTGAATCTGATGAATTATTAATAGCTGATGTTTTTTGTATAATAACTGAAAGCGCTATTCCCATAAATTAAAAATAGTTTAATAACTCAATACCTGAATCAGACTGTTTTAAAATTAATTTTAAGCCTTGTTAATCTTTTGAAATAAGGTTCAGAACTTCAGGCCTCATTTATTTTCTAAATCTCATTAAACATTATGTAATTTTATGTGAGTAATTAGTTAGGTCTTCTTGTAATAAAGGAGAACTATGATTTCAACTTTAGGCTTTTAGAGGATTTCATAGGGTTCTTCATTTTATTATTGTTAAACATTAAATCCAAAAATTATGAATGTTAGAAGACTACTATTTAGTTCAATTCTTTTTTTAACAACAATTCCTTTTCTTAATGCTCAACAGATTAGTACAGAGCAAATAAAATGTTATTTGAAATTTGATAATAATCTGGACAATTCGTCAACGAGTGGAGCTACTTTTTCTCAAACTGTAGGTAATGATCTTACTTATGATACCGGTAAGTTTGGTGAGGCTGGATATTTCAATGATATGGCAGTTGTATCATCAGGAATAGATTTCAATCCGGTAAACAGTTTTACTTTAATGGCATGGGTTCAAATGGATCAGCTTTCTTTTGCACAAACCTGGGTGCACCAAAAGGATGTTTCAGGTCAGAATTTCGGCCGTATTCATATGGAAGTGTTAGATGCAAATGTATTAGGTTCTTTTACCGATGGAATCCGATGTGATGATAATACAGCCATTTCTGCTGGTACATGGTATCATTGTGCTGTAGTAAAAGACGCTTCTGCTGGCAAAAGATATATCTATGTGAATGGTATTTTGGTTAATGAAGTAAATGGTGGAAATGAAAGTAATACCGGTGAAATTGTTTTAGGTGCCAGAAAGAATGAGACAGAATATTTTGTTAAAGGAGGACTAATGGATGAATTGTTGCTAACATATGAAGTACTTGATGCAACAACAATTAATTCAATAATGAATGATGGTGTTGCAGCAGCTATGACTTCGACTTCTATTAAGAAAATGCCTTTGCAGGCAAATAATTATTACTCAAATGGCCAAATCCATCTTTCGTTTAGTGGCGATGTTTCTGCTGCTTCATATGCAATATATGATGTTACCGGTAAGTGTTTATTAGAAGATAATATTTCAACAAAGACCAATTCTATACCTGTAAATCTTAGAAAAGGATTATACATCTTAAAGGTTTCTTCTGAAGAGGGTGTTGTATCTAGTAAGTTTATGGTTAAGTAATTAGGATGTACAAATATTTGTTTCTACTGTTGGTTTTTTGTTCTGCGGTAATCTTAAAAGCCCAGGAAAAGCCAAACATCATGATCATCATGGTTGATGACATGGGTTATTCAGATTTAGGCTGTTATGGCGGTGAGATTCAAACTCCTAATATTGATAAGCTTGCATCCGACGGAGTTCGTTTTACTCAAATGTATAACTGTGCTCGTTGTTGTCCAACGAGAGCATCTCTTTTAACAGGTCATTATCCACAACAGGCAGGTATTAATGCTATGGGAGTTAACCTGAATCGCAATGCAGCTACCATTGCAGAAGTTTTAAAAGAAAATGGCTATCACACCGGGATGACCGGAAAATGGCATCTGTCAGAGACAAAAGCATTAAGTGATGCTCAGGAGCATTTAAGATGGTTAGCTAATCAGGTTGATCACAGTCCTTTTGCTCCTGTCGAAAGCTATCCTTCCAATCGTGGTTTTGAAGAGCATTGGGGTGTTATTTGGGGTGTTGTAAACTTTTTTGATCCTTTTAGTTTGGTTCATAATGAAACACCAATAGCTGAAGTGCCGGATGATTTTTATATGACTGATTTTATAACCGATAAATCAATTGAATTATTGGATCAGTTTTCGCAGGATGATCAGCCATTTTTTATGTATGTTGCTCATACAGCTCCTCATTGGCCATTGCATGCTTTGCCTGAAGATATTGCCAAATATGATGGTAATTATGATGATGGATGGGAAGTACTAAGACAGACGCGTTACCAAAATATGGTAAATATGGGTATTCTAAACAGTGAAACATGTGCTTTGCCTGAAAATTCATCAGGAAGAAGTTGGGCTGACTGTCAGGAAAAAGAATACGAGTCTAATTGCATGGAAGTTCATGCTGCAATGATTGACAGGGTTGATCAGGGTGTGGGAGAAATTATAAAGCATTTGCAGGATATTGGCGAATATGATAATACTATCATTTTTGTTTTGTCTGATAATGGAGCTTCTTACGAAAGAGGTTACCCTCCCGGATTTGACCGACCCGGATTTACCAGAGATGGTACAACCATTGTTTACAATGCTCAAAATCCAGGGCCGGAGACTACCTGGAACTATATTGGACAGGCATGGGCTAGTGCTGTGAATACGCCATTCCGCTATTGGAAAAAAGAATCATATGCAGGTGGTACCACTACGCCAATGATTGTGCATTGGCCAAATGGCTTGCAGGGAAAAGAGAATACACTGAACAGGGGAGTAGCCCACGTTATTGATGTTTTACCAACCTGTCTTGAACTGGCTGGTGCAACCTACCCTGAAACCATCAATGGAGAAACTACGCTTCCTCCTTCAGGCAAAAGTTTGATGGCGCAATTAAATCAAACTTCTGTTAATACACACGATACTGTTTTTTGGGAACATGAAGGTGGAAAGGCTGTTAGAGTTAATGATTGGAAGTTAGTTTCTTTGCCAAATACTCAATGGGAATTATATGATCTTTCTTCTGATGCTTCTGAAATGGTTAACCTGGCTTCAGAGTATCCTCAAAAAGTTTTCGAATTAGCCGAACTATGGGAGCAGTGGGCTATTGAAGTAGGCTTAAGAGAAGCCCCAGTGAATGTGCCTGTTGAAATGGTTTTTCATTATCCGTTTGATGGAAATGTCGATGATGCTTCAGGAAATGCAAATACGTTACAATCTGTTAATGGATATGACTTTAGCGCAGGTCAACATGGACAGTCGTTATTACTAAATGGTACCAATCAATACCTGGATTTAAATACTGAGAATCTTGTTAATCCGCAATCTACACCTTTTACTGTTTGCGCATGGGTTTATAATACATCTGATTATGTTCCTGGGACCGATAGCTTTTATGAGGAAGTGATTCTGGCTCAAAAAAACGGATCCAGTGATGGTAATGGCAGAATCTTCACCTATTACAGGTTATTATCTCAGAGTGGAAGCTTTAATAACTTTTTAGGTGCGAATGCTAATCTGTCATCCAGTGGTTCTTTTGAGCGAAATAAGTGGATACATGTTGCACTGCAATGCGATCCTCAAAGCCAGACTGTAAAATATTATATCAATGGAGAAAAAGATATTATCTGTTATACTCCTGCGTTTGAGAATTGTACTGGTGGTTTCAGAATTGGAGCTCATAAAACGGGTGATAAGAACTTTTGGGGAGGTAATATTGATGAGCTTTACCTGTTTAAAGGATTGTTAAGTCAGGAGGAGATTAATGATGTTATGAATGATCAATGGTCGCCATCAACTGATGTAACCAAAGCCTTGGAATCGGAAATTATCGTCTTTCCTAATCCTGCTGATGATATAATTACCGTAAAGGGAGTTCGTTGTCAGAAGTTAGAGTTATTTAGTATTTCGGGAAGCTTGGTTCTATCTTGTTATAATTCAAATGCAATGAATATTGAAAATGTCTCTAATGGGCAGTATATTCTAAAAATTTATGACGACAACGGCCAGTCAATTAATAAGAAAGTAATTGTCCAGTAAATAGTAATTACCATTTCTGTTATCAGAAAGGTAAGTAAAGAGAGAGGTCATTGAGCTTTAAAGTTCAGTGACCTTTTTTTTTATAGTCTGCCTGTAAATGTTGTTGTCTGACAATAGTTATATTGAAACTAGATAAACAGCTTTTATAATAATGTTTGTTAACCTTAATAAACTGCCCGGAAATTTATACTTTCGTATGATGCACAATATTTTCTTAAAAAAAATACGTTTTGCGCGTGAGTAATTTGGTTAAGAAAATTGTATACAACTTGAGGAAGTGTTTTTTATCAGGTGCAGATTTGTTGTATGTATTTGGTTTTAAGGGGATAATATTTAGAGTTAATTTAGGTAATTTCTCCTTAATAATCATTCATACTGAAGAGGTTTAATTTTTGATGAAATGAAAAAAGTATTATTTGCTGTTTCTGTCTTAATAATCATTCTCGGTGGTTTTAGTGGATGCGGGCTGATGGAAGGAAATAATGATGTGATTCTTAATCCTGTTTTGCCTGGTGATTATCCAAATCCTACTGTAGTGAAGATAGGGGATTGTTATTACGCTTCAGCAACAAGTAATGAATGGTCACCATTGTTTCCTATTTTTAAATCGTATGATTTGCAAAAATGGGAGTTGATTTCATATGTTTTCCCCGGAGGTGCACCGGATTGGGCCAATAAGAACTTTTGGTCTCCTGAATTGGCTTATGATGAAGAACAGCATAAAGTTTATTTATATTATTCAGCCCGAGATAAAGAAACTAACAGAATGTCGATAGCCGTGGCTTCGGCAGATTCGCCAGAAAAACCATTTACTGATCATGGTCCACTGATTTCTCAGGAAGTTGGCTCAATTGATGCCTTTGAAATGAAAGATCATAATGGAAAAATTTATTTGATTTGGAAGGAAGATGGAAGTAGTGTAGGATTACCGACACCTATTCTTGCACAGGAAATAAACAAAGACAGAAGTAAGTTATTAGGAGAGCCTGTTGAACTTATACGAAATGATCAGGTATGGGAAAATGGTAAAGTTGAGGGAGTATGCTTGTTCGAAGAGGATGAATATTTCTATATGTTTTACTCATCAGGAGAATGTTGTGCAGTTAATTGTAACTACAAAGTAGGTGTTGCACGTGCGAAAAACCTTTTAGGTCCGTGGGAAAAATATCAAAGTAATCCGATACTAAGAGCCAATGTTGACTGGAAATGTCCTGGACAAGGTGCCGTTGTTACGAAAGATGGAGATCATTTTTTGTTATATCATGCCTATAGTCGTGAAGGAAGTGTTTATGTGGGGCGTCAGGGAGTGTTGGAAAAAATATTGTGGACTGATGATGAATGGCCTTATTTTAGCAATGCACAAACATTCAATCGTCCAAAAGAGAACATGAATTTTGAGGATGATTTTAAGGATGCATTGGATTTGATCTGGCAATGGCGTGTTACTCAAAATATTACTTATGCAACCGGGGATGAAGGGTTGATGTTGGGAGCTTCTCATGAGAACTATGATTTAGGTAGCTTATTGGTTCAACCAATGAAGTCTATCCATTATGAGTTTGTGGCTACAGTTGATGTAGGTAATTCAGGTTTAAATTCAGAAGGTGGGATTGGATTGATTGGAGCTGTTAATAATGATTTCTATGCACCACTTGCAGGTATTGGTATTTCAGCTAGTCATGATTTGATTAAGGTTTGGAAAACAAGTGATGCTAAAACATCGATCCTTGGAGAATTTTCTGTTATGGAAGTGGGTGATGATATCATAGACTTAAAAATGGAAGTAATTGAAGGACATTTTATTGATTTTTACGTAAAGGTGGATGGACAGTGGAAGAAAATTATTGAATCGGTTGATGCGTCAGTTTTTGTGCCGTGGGGAATGGGTTACCGATTGGGTTTGGTTGCCAAAGGTGAAAACAATGAATTTGTTAATATTAAAAGAGTAAAAGTTACGAATTAAATATTGTTCTAAGGGATAAAAAGAGTAAAAGAATTAACAGCATTAAGGAGGTGCTTTTGAAAAAATCTACAAACGATAACGTAAAATCTAGGGCATAGATGAAGTTGAGAAACGAAATAATTGAGAAGTAAATGCCCGAAAGTAAAGCCCTGAACTTTAATGATTATTAAATGAAATGGTTATTAAAGGTTCTAAATCATGTTAATCTAAATTTGTGAATTTGAAAACGAATCGATCTGGTAGCATAAGTCCGCAGGTGATCAAACGACTTAAGGAAGGGGATATGCGTGCCTACAAGCAGATATATGAAAGTTTCAGTGAGAGTCTTTTTCACTTTACCTTTTATTATCTGAAAAATACTGCGGAATCGGAAGAAATTGTTCAGGAAGTGTTTTTGAGAATATGGGAAATTAAAGAAGAGATTGATGAAAATAAATCGTTTAAGAGTTATCTGTATAAAATGACTATTAATAAGGTTTATAACCATTTAAAACATCAGGTAGTGGAGCAAAAATACGAAAACTATCTTCTTCATTATAATCATTCATTTTCTGAAACTCCTGAGACAAGTATGGACTATAAAGAGTTGGATGAAAAAATCTGCTCATTATTGGAAAGGTTGCCTGATCAGCAAAGGAATATATTTAATCTGAGTAGGATTGAAGGTATGCCTAATCCAAAAATCTCAGAGAAGCTGGGATTGTCAATTCGTACTGTTGAGAATCAAATATATAGGGCAACAAAATTTTTAAAGCAACATTTAAAAGATGAATATCACCTGGCTCTTTTCTTTATTATCTGGCTATTTAACTAGATAATGAATAAAAAAAGACAAGAATTTAAGATTTATGTGAGTAAAAAAGGAATGGTGATTGTATTAGTTAGTAGAAATGAAAAGCGAAAAAGAAATACAAGATAGGTTTAAGATACTTCATAAGCAGTTTGTGGAGGGGAACTGTTCTGTCAGCGAATTGGAAGAGTTAGATGCGCTGATGGAAGAGCATGAATCTGCCAACAGTATTAAAAGCCAAATGCATTCTGAGTTGGAGAAGGAGGAATTCGTGAAAGAGGGTGCTTTTAATAAAGATGGATTATTTGATAAGATAAAAAGTGAAATTGATTTTCAATCCGGAGAGAAGAGTAATAAGGTAAGAAAGTTATATATTAATCTCACACGGGTTGCAGCAATAATTATATCCTTTGTTTTAGGAGGTGCAGCCTTTTATCTGTTTCAAAGTAATTTTAATAAAGAGGTACCTGTAGTTAAGTTCAGCGAAATTGTTACTCCTCTGGGAGCTAAAACAAAAGTAGTTTTACCCGATGGTTCGGTTGTATGGGTAAATGCAGGAAGTCGTTTAAAATATTCTAACCTTTTTAACGAAAGCAACAGAAAAATATCATTGGAAGGTGAAGCTTACTTTAAAGTAGCCAAGAATAAGGATTTGCCTTTCGTTGTTGATGCATATGGGTTTTTGGTTGAGGCTGTGGGAACGGAGTTCAATGTAAAGGCTTATGAAGAAGAAGCGACCATAGTTACCTCATTGGTTGAGGGTAAAGTGAAACTTAATCATGAAACCGAGAAAATTGCTAAAAATGTTTATCTAAACCCAAATCACAGGGCGACCTTTTATAAGTCTGATACACATGAAAAAAGCAAACCTCGTTTAGTTATAAATACCAATGTTGATCTGACTCCAATTATTGCATGGCGTGATAATCAGTTGATTCTGGATAAAGAATTATTAAAAGATTTGGCTGTTAAGTTAGAACGTATGTACGACTGTAAATTTCATTTCGATGCAGATGAAATAAGAAATTATGAATTTACAGGTTCGATTAATAATTTGACACTGAATGAAATAATGGATGTAATTAAAATATCTTCTCCAATAAAATATAACATTAAAGGAAACGATGTTTATGTAAGAAGAGATGAGCAACGTAGCCGAAAATTTACAAAATATTAGGCATCAGTGGTTAGTTGAGTAATTCCCCGTATTTTCAGCTAAACTTCTGTTCTTTCTCTTTATACAGTAATCTATGACTTGGAATGTCCATAGAAATTGTATAAACTTCGGTAACTTTATTGTGATGCAAAATCTTAGGGGATCTGTAATTTATAGAAGAGCAATACTCAAATCAAAATTTCAAGCTTTAAAGCATGGAACAGTGATTGCTATTACATTTTTTCTTCTGGTAAATATTACAGTTAATGCCCAAAACGAAAAGATAAGTGGCAATTTTTCCGGTAAAACCTTAAAAGAAGTTTTTAGCTTGATTGAAAGTCAAAGTACATATCGATTCTTTTTTAATGAGAACTTCATTAATACCAATAAAGTGGTTAATATGAGATTCAATAACGAAAGTATTGAAGATGTACTAAAGAAGTTATTTAGGGGATTAGAAGTTAGATATGAAATAAAGGAGAGTGGGTTAATTGTTTTGTCAACAGAAAGTGACAAGAAGAATTTCAGAGTTTATGGAAGAGTAACAGATAGGTCGGGTCATCCTTTACCGGGCGTTGCAACACTTATAAAAGGTACAACTATAGGCACAATTACAGACATAAGAGGAAATTATTCATTGAATGTAAATGACAGTAATGCATCGTTGTGTTTTTCATTTATTGGCATGCAGTCGCAGGAAATATTAATTGCAAACAATGAAAATATTGATGTTGTCATGCTTGAGTCTCCTTTTGGATTGGGTGAGATAATAGCTGTTGGCTATGGCACCATGAAAAAAGGCTCTATTACCGGGGCAATTTCATCCATAAAGGATATTGATATAGATCAAACACATGCTACTACTGTAAGTACATCGTTAGCTGGAAAAATGGCAGGGATATCTTACCGTATGTCTGATGGCAGACCCGGTTCGAGTGCTTCCATCCAGATACGGAACATGGGAAGTCCGCTGTATGTAATTGATGGTATTCCGAAAGATGTAGGTCAGTTTAATAATATAGCTCCCAATGATATTGAAAGTATCTCTGTTTTAAAAGACGCATCAGCTGCCGTGTACGGAGTAAGAGCTGCTAACGGAGTAATTGTTGTAACAACAAAGAGAGGAAAGAAAAGAACAGACAACCATATCAATGTTGATGCATTTATGGGTTGGCAGAATTGGTCACGTTTCCCACAAACAGTAAATGCTTATCAATGGATGCTTGGGAAGGCTGATGCTGAGATGAATGAATTCGGACAAACATCTATCACACCACAAGAATTAGCCAGGTGGAAGAAGGGAACTGAGAGTGGATATAAAAGTTTTGATTGGTACGATTTTATCATTCAAAAAAATTCACCACAGAAGTCTATTAATGTAAATACAACCGGTGGCTCTGATCGTATCAGCTACTATTTATCATTTACCCAACTGGATCAAAACTCGGTATTGGGTGATGAGTTTATTTTTCATCGGTCTAATATTCAGTCAAATATTGATATTGAGGTAACAGATCGTTTTCAGCTGGGAATGCAGTTAAACGGAAGAGTGGAGAAAAGAGATTATCCTGGCGTTCCAGGTACAGATGATTACTGGGCTCCTATTTATGCTCTTTTCAGAAACAGACCAACCGAGCGGCCATATGCAAATGACAATCCCAATTATATAAACAATATTGGTCATAATTCTGAGAATTGGGCTTTGTTGAATAAAGATATCTCAGGCTACTGGAATGAGACCTGGAGAGTTGTTCAGGTTAATCTTACGGGAGAGTATGAATTTCCTGTTAAAGGTTTAACAGCCAAGGCAACATATTCATATTATTTTGCCGATAGGCTGATGGATGGACATGAATATACCTACGATACTTATACTTATTATCCTGAGAACCCGGAAGGAGAGCAATATGTTGTGACCTTTAGTATGCAAAATCCATGGCGCGAAAGAGGTACTCGAAAAGTGATTGAAGATGTAACACAATTGCAGCTTGATTATCATAGAAGGTTTGGAACCCATGACGTAAAAGCCACTTTTGTAAATGAACGTTTGCATAGACGAGATCAGTCGGTGTGGGTGCATGCTGTGCCAACTACCAATGATCTTACCTTAATTCAATTTGAAGACATGGATACCTATAATGATGGTGATTCCAATGAAGCCCGAATTGGTTATGTGGGACGAATCAATTACAATTATGCAAACAAATACTACCTTGAGTTATCTGGAAGGATGGATGGTTCGTGGAAATTTGCTCCAGACGTTCGTTGGGGATTTTTTCCATCTGTTTCAGCTGGCTGGATGATTACAGAAGAACCTTTTGCAAAGTCAATCTTAAATGAATCATTATTTGATTTGAAGTTGAGATTATCATATGGAGAATTGGGAGATGATGATATTGCGGGTTTAGGAGCTTTTGATTATTTATCTGGATATACATATGGATCTTCTACAGTAATAATGGATGGAGAAGTTATAACCGGAGTAAGAGATAAAGGAGAGCCCATAACTAATATTACCTGGTATACAAGTAAAATAATTGATGTAGGTGCTGATTTTACTATAGACAATGGAAAGGTTAATGGATCAGTTGATTTTTTCCGAAGAAAAAGAGATGGTCTAAAAGGAAGAAAATATGATATTTTGATTCCAAGTGAGATTGGTTATGATCTTCCCGATGAAAATGTTAGCAGTGATGCAATCGTTGGTGGTGAATTTACTTTAGCATATAATGGTAAATTACAAGACTTAAAATATACTATTGGTGGAAATTTTTCTTTTGCCAGGGAGAAATTTCTACACTCATACAAACCTATGTGGGGTAACTCCTGGGATTATTACCGGAATTCGTCAGAAGAAAGATGGACAGGTGTATTTTGGGGGTATGAGGTTGAAGGTCAGTTTCAGTCGATGGAAGAGATTAATAATTATGATGTTGACATTGACGGATATGGCAATAGTACACTTCTACCTGGCGATTTGATTTATAAAGATACCAACGGCGATAAGATAATTGATTACCGGGATGTTCGACCCATGGGTTATCCCAATGATCGTAATCCGGCAATTAATTTTGGTTTGAATTTTTCTTCAACCTATAAAGGATTTGATTTTAAGGTTGATTTCTCTGGAGGTGCTATGTATTCGTATAATCAGTTGTCTGAGATGAGAGTACCATACCAAAGTGGAGGTAATTTATTGAAGTTTATTTACGAGGACAGATGGCATCGTGAGGATCCGTTTGATGTGAATAGTGCGTGGATTCCCGGGAAATACCCGGCACTTCGGTTTAATAATGGATCGCATAGTAATTATTCCAGAAATTCAAACTTCTGGCTAACCAATGTATATTATCTGAGAATGCGAACAATGGAATTAGGATATTCAATACCTAAAACATTATTAGAGAAGGTTGGTATCGAAAAATTCAGGGTTTATTTAAATACATACAATCTGTTTTCGATTGATAATTTGAAAGAGATTGGTATTGATCCGGAAACAATGAGTTCTAACGGAGTTCAGTATCCACAAAATAAAATAGTAAATATTGGTGTGAATCTTTCTTTCTGATGATGGATAGGATATCTTACATATTACTGTTAATAATACTGTTAGGTGGCCAAGCCTGCCAGGATAACCGCTTTCTCAATGAGGAGCCTAATGATGTGTTATCCGAAGAGCAGGTGTGGAGTAATCAAACCTTAATTTTAGGATTGTTGGCTGATTTGTATAACCGAATTCCTGAATATCAGACGATTGAAAATTGGTGGAACTTCAGTGATTTCGATGAAGCATTCGGTTCTGCCTATTCCGATTATTGGAGACAAAAAAATACCCAATGGAATTACGATGAGTGGGCATTTAACTGGGATAATTATTACACTTATCTACGCGAAATAAATCTGTTTATACAAAAAGCCAATTCCGATTTGGCAGATTGGCTTGATGAGAATGATAGAAATAGATACATTGCTGAAGCAAAGTTAATACGAGCAACACTCTATTTCGAAATGGTGAAACGAGTGGGAGGAGTCCCCTTAATAACCGAGCCATTAACATACGATTTTAGTGGCGATCCAACCTATCTTGAACACCCAAGAGCTAAAGAATCAGAAATCTATGATTTTATTCTGTCAGAATTGGAAAGTATACTTGATTACTTGCCTAATGACGTAGACATTAAAAGTAGAGCCACCCAAGGTCTTAACCTGGCTATGTCATCAAGGGTAGCATTGTATGCCGCTTCCATAGCAAAGTATGGTGTCAATACCCCTGAAGTTTCATTGCCTGGCGGAGAGGTGGGTATTGATGAGTCAAAAGCAAATAATTATTACCGAAAATCTTTAGAAGCTGCAGAGAAATTATTGAAAAGCAGTATTTATTCATATGAACTTTATCTTGAAGATCAAGAGGATCTTTCATCTAATTTTGCAAATATTTTTCTTAAGAAGACGAATAATAGAGAAGTCATCTTTGTGAAAGATTTTCAATTGCAGAGCGGTGTAACAAATAATTTCACGGTTGAGAATCAGCCATGGTCAGGTACAGAAGATATGGAAGGCGGACGAATGAATCCTTCATTAAATCTTGTTCAGTCATTTGAAAAACTGGATAACACTTTTGAATTGCTACAAGTGGCAGATGAAAACGGAGACTATTACTATTATGATAATCCTACTGATTTATTTAAAGATAGAGATGCCCGTTTGATGGGTACTGTTTTGGTGCCTGGTAGTAGTTTTAAAAACAAGAACCTGGATATTTGGGCTGGATACATTTTAAGCGATGGAACGGTAATTAGCGGCGATACATATGGAGCCCGAAAAGTTTTGCCTGATAAGAACGAAGAAGAGAAAGTAGTTGGGATGGATGGTCCTATAAATAGTTTGGAATTTACGGCTCAAAGCGGGTTTTATTGTCGTAAATATCTCGATCCAACAACGGGCTCAGGACAGCGTGGTGTTAAAAGTGAGGTTTGGTGGGTGCGTTATCGGTTGGGCGAAGTGTATCTGAATGCTGCTGAAGCTGCCTTTGAATTGGGTGATAAATCAAAAGCAGCAGATTATATAAATACACTGCGTTACAGGGCCGGGTTTAAAACTGATCTGACTGCTGCTGATCTAACATTTGACAGAATTGTGCATGAACGAAAAGTGGAGCTGGCCTTCGAAGGTCATCAATTGTGGGATATGAAAAGATGGCGCCTGGCACATAAAGTGTGGAACGGTGATAAGGTCGACTTAACTCAAAAACCATGGAAAGCTGATGAAGTGAGTAACAGAGTTTATGCATTGTGGCCATACAAATATTATAATCCGGGTGATGAAAATGATGGTAAATATATTTTTAAGATTGTATTACCGGCAGAGGTAACCGGAGCCGATTATTTCAGAATGGGTAATTATTATTCTTATATCAGTGATGAAGTGAGAAACAATAATCCACTGATCGTTATTAATCCAAATCAATAGAAAGTTATGAAAATGAGGAGTTGGATTATATTGGTGTGTATTTTCTTAGGAATGCTCTATTCATGTAAATATGATAATTACAATGAACCTGAATCATTTCTGACAGGGAATCTGATTTATGAAGGAGAAGCCATTAATTTGGGTAATGGTGATGTTATCATTGAATTATGGGAAGATGGCTGGCAAACAAAAAATGCTATTGACGTATCTGTTGCACAGGATGGATCGTATTCAGCTAATGTATTTAATTCAACTTACAAGTTAGTTATTCCATCGTCTCAAAATCCTTTTCAAACTATAGTAAATGAAATAACAGATTCAGATACGATTATAGTTGAAGTTAATGGAGATATGCATCTTGATATTGAAGTGTTACCATATTATTTAATTCAGGATGTTGATTTTTCGGTTATTGCGAGAGATGTGTCAGTAAATTTCTCAATTAATCAAATACTAATAGAAGATTCAAAGAGTATTGAAAAAGTTTATTTATATATCAATAAAGGTCAGTTTGTAGATCTTCAATGGAATATTGCCGACGCTTCAATGGAGGCAGGCTCTATAGAAGATCTGTCTTCAGTAACATTGACAGTAACTGTGCCGGAGTTGACACCTGCCCAGGATTTTGTTTTTGGCAGGATAGGGTTAAAAATAAATGGAGTGGAAAAGATGATCTTTTCCCAGGTTCAAAGAATTAGTTTTTAGGAAAAAAAACATATTTAATCAAACATGTCTGATCATCAGTATGATGATTGGTTAGGAATTTATACGCCTTTTTTTAAACAATTAAGATCTAAAACAAATGAAAAACAATAGCATTTTTCGAACGATTATATTGCTTATAGCAATTGGTTTTTCACTTTTTTCATGCCAGGAGAAGATTAAACCGGTGGCTACCGAGTTGAGAGCTCCGGCTTACCCTTTGATCACAATCGATCCATATACAAGTGCATGGTCGGTTACAGATAATTTATATGATGATGCAATTCGCCATTGGACAGGTCGCATTCATTCATTGATTGGTGCTATAAGGGTGGATGGTAAAACTTACCGTTTTATGGGTAAAGAGCAGATTTCTCTTGATCCGATTGTGCCGATGGCCAAGGTTAAGCCATGGGAAGGTACATATACATTCAATAGACCATCAAATGGATGGGAAGCAGTAAATTACAATGCTACTGGATGGAAAACAGGTGATGCTGCTTTTGGTACCCGTGATATGCAGGCTATTTCCACTCCATGGGAAACGCATGATATATGGGTGAGAAGAGAGTTTGAAATACCAGCAGATTTATCGGATAATGATCTGTTTCTTGTTTATTCACACGATGATACTTTTGAATTGTATTTAAATGGTAAACAATTGGTTAGAACCGGTTACGAATGGCATAATGATGTGGAAATTAAAATCGATAGATCATTGCTTAATTTAGGTGGAAAAAATGTGATATCAGCGCATTGCGAAAACCGTACTGGTGGGGCTTATGTTGATTTTGGTGTTTATCAGGAGAGTGTACAGAAGGAGGTTTTTGTTCAGGCTGCCAAACAGAACAGTGTTAAGTTAACTGCTACTCAAACTCAATATAACTTTACATGTGGACCGGTTGACCTTGATGTAAAATTTGTTTCTCCATTATTAATGGATAATCTGGACCTTTTATCTCGTCCGGTTAATTACATCAATTACCAGGTGGCGTCTAACGATGGCCAAGAGCATGAGGTACAAATTTATTTTGAGACTACACCGGAATGGGCAGTAAATGATCTGATTCAGGAGGTGAAAGTTTCAAAGGGTGAAACAGCTAATGTGCAATTTACTAAAGCAGGTACCATTGAACAACCTGTATTGGCTAAGAAAGGTGATGATTTAAGAATTGACTGGGGTTATGTTTATCTGGCTTCTGCTAAAGATCAATCACATGAAGTTGGCGTTGGAAATTATTTTGATATGAAGTCAGCTTTTGCTCAGAATGGAAAATTACCTGAATTAAAAACTGAGATTAAATCTAATTTGGTTGCTGCCATGCCTGCTATGGTTTGCATTGACAATGTTTCAAAAGTAACAGCAATGCCATCAAAAGGCTATGTTATGATTGCATATGATGATGTAGAATCGATACAATATTTCAATAAAAATTTAAAAGCCTGGTGGACTCAAGATGGAAGCCTGACAATCAATGATATTTTCGAAAAATCGATTTCGGAATATGATCAGATAATTAATAGTTGTGAGAATTTTGATGCTAAACTTTGGGATGAATGCTTGACAGCAGGTGGCGATAAATATGCCGATTTGTGTGTGTTGGCTTACCGTCAGGCTATTGCTGCACATAAGTTGGTGAAGGATACAGAAGGAAATATCTTATTCTTATCAAAAGAAAACTTTAGTAATGGATCAATCGGAACCGTTGATGTTACCTACCCTTCAGCTCCTTTATTCCTGAAGTACAATCCTGATTTGTTGAAAGGAATGATGAACCCAATCTTCTATTATTCCGAAAGTGGTAAATGGAACAAGCCTTTTGCTGCTCATGATGTGGGTACTTATCCACTGGCTAATGGTCAGACCTATGGGGGAGATATGCCGGTTGAGGAATGTGGAAACATGGTTATTCTTACAGCTGCTATTGCTCAATACGAAGGAAATGCCGAATATGCCAAACAACACTGGAATGTGTTAACAACCTGGGCAAATTATTTGTTGGAAAATGGTCTTGATCCTGATAATCAATTGTGTACCGATGACTTTGCTGGGCATTTTGCTCATAATGTAAACCTTTCAGTGAAAGCAATAATGGGAGTCGCATCTTATGCTAAAATGGCTGAAATGTTAGGTTATAGCGAATTGTCTCAACAATATACCAAGGCTGCCAAAGAAATGGCAACAAAATGGTGTGAGATGGCCGACGATGGTGATCATTATCGTTTAACTTTTGACAAACCTGATACCTGGAGCCAAAAGTACAACCTGGTTTGGGATAAATTATTGGATATGAATATATTCCCTAAAGAAGTGGCTAAGAAAGAACTGGATTATTATTTGACTGTTCAGAATAGTTATGGATTACCGTTGGATATTCGCCGTACCTATACAAAATCAGACTGGATAATGTGGACAGCGACTTTAGCAGATGACCAGGAGACATTTCAAAAATTTATTGAACCTGTTCACCGTTTTGTTGTGAGAACAAAAGACAGAGTCCCAATGTCTGACTGGTATGAAACAACTAATGGTAATAAGGTTGCTTTCCAGGCCAGGTCTGTTGTAGGCGGTTACTTTATTAAATTGCTCGAAGAGTAGAATTTTTTTTCAAACAAAAAGAATTAGGAAGGTTGTTATTTCTCGGTATTTGGGAAATAACAACCTTTTTTTATAAATACGTCCTTATGTAAGTGCCATTAAATGAGGCTAATGTGATGAATTATGTAAATAATTGTAAAAAAAATGAAAAAAGTTAGTGAGTAGTGTGAGTAATCTGATTTGTGCAGTTGTATTAAGTACGTTGAGGTCAAAACTAATTTATTAAACCTTTAAAAATGCTCTTGAAAGTAAGAGCTAAAAGTAGTTAGTTGAGCTTCAACTTTTCCTAAAAATCTAATTATTAATTAATTCAATTATTATGAAAAGAAAATCTTTACTTTTTAAAATGCTTTTTGCATTCATGCTTCTTTTAGGTTTTGGAAGTGTAAATATGATGGCACAAACATTGAAGCACTCTTATACATTTGATGGAAATGCAAATGATGCTGTTGGAAATGTAAACGGAACTGTTTCAGGTGGTGTATTCGAAAATGGAACATATATCATGTTTAACGGTGATGAATATATTGAGTTTGATGCTGCTGCGTTGGCCTTAAATACTTATGAAGCGATAACTGTAGAAACATATGTGAAAAGAGGAACAAATGGTGATAACGAATATAATGCTGTTTGGTCTTTTAATGGATATAGAGGAGGTAATGATTATTTATTGTCTATAGTTCGTGGTAGCAATTCATGTCAGACGGAAGTTAATGGTATGGGTGTTGCAGGTCCTGAGCCATTAAATGACGAGATACATCACTATGTGTCAATTCTTACAAAAGAATCATTGAGCTTATACATTGATGGCGTTTTGGTTAATAAAAAAGCAACATCAGGTGATATGATTTCTACAATAGGTGCTCATCCTGAGTATCCTGCTACTGCATTTATCGGTAAAAGTACCTGGCCGGATGCAAGTTTCAAAGGAACATTATATGAGTGGAATATTTATGAGGGAGTACTGGATGATGCAACAATTTATGATAATGCAAAAGATTTTGGTGTTGTAAGTAATTCTGCATTGTTGGAAAGTCTTACCATTACAAATGGTTCATTATATCCAGCATTTAATCCTTCTACTACTGACTATGTTGCCATTTTGGATCCTGGAACAACTACTATGAATGTTACTGGAGTAGCATTTGAAGCTGAAGCAGGTGTTATAGGTAATGCAGACGTTGCTATAGATAGTGAAACAGGAAGTTATACTGTAACTGTTTTGAATGGTGATGATCTAACAGAGTATACCATTAAATACATGGTTGATACAGAATTGACTTTAAAACACTCGTATGATTTTAATGAAGCATTTCTGGCAACAGATGTTGTGGGAGGTGTAAATGGTGAGACTAGTGATTTTACTAATATTTTTGACGGTGCATGGCATGCTGATGGAACAAATGCAAATAAAATTGTTTTAGATCCTGAGCAAATTGCTATAAATACATATCCATCAATCACTTTTGAAGGGCATGTTACATTGGGAGAAAATCCTGGATATACCATATTATATTACTTTGGTGGTGACGGAAACAATAATGCTACTTTATTGCGTTTAACTGATGGTTCAGGTGCTAGTGAAAGTTGGGCTCAAATTAGTTCTGCTGATAATAATGTTACTCATGTAGCTACTCCTGAGCCTGATGCTTTTACTGAACATCACTATGTGGTAGTTGTTACTTATGGATCTATTAAGTATTATTTAGATGGATATTTGGTTGGAGAGTCTCAAATTACAAGTCCTGATAATTTCATATCAAATATTGGAACTGATGTTGCTTATTTAGGAGTTGGAACATGGAATGATCCATTGCTAAAAGCAGATGTAGATGAATTTAATATTTACAGTGGCGAAATGGATGCTGCAACTGTAAAAACAAGAGCAGAAGCATACGGAATAGCAACAGCTATCAGACCTGAAAAAGCCAACAATACAAAAGTATATCCTACTATTTCATCAGGTGATTATACTGTTGAATTTACTGGTAAACCAGGCTTAATCAGTGTATATAACTTAGCAGGTAACTTAGTTAAAAAAGTTCAGCCAGCTGCAGCTAAGGGTTCATTCTCAATTGATCAACCAGGTATGTACATCGTAAAAGTACAAGGTGAAGGAGGAATGAAGACATTTAAAGTGATTAAAAAATAAAACCTAGAAGTATTACAAAGAAAGAGGGACTGTTCAATTGGGCAGTCTCTTTTTTTGTTGTAATGTTTATAAACTCAATGGATCTGATAAGTTTGAAATTTATGATGAGTGAAAAGTATTCGTAAATTGTATTGAATACAGAGTTTGATTAGAGTTTATATTTATTGATTTTATATAAAAAATTATAAGCATGACCAATAGAAGAGATTTTCTTAAAAAAGGAGGTATTGCTGTTGCCGGTTTGGCTGTTGCCGGATCTGCAAGGGCTACTCTTTTCTTTGATAAATCATATGTTTCTAACAGACCTGAAATGAGCAAAAGACATTTTGTTTCTTCGGCTGTAGAGAAGACAATTAAAAAAACAGTTAAAAATATAAAAGATCCGAAGCTTGCCTGGATGTTTGAGAATTGTTTTCCCAACACACTTGATACAACGGTTGAGTATGGAATGAAAAATGGCAAACCCGATACTTTTGTCATTACGGGAGATATTCATGCTATGTGGCTAAGGGATTCAACAGCTCAGGTATGGCCATATCTGCCATTGGCAAATCAGGATGATGAACTGAAATCACTTCTTGCTGGTGTTATTCATCGCCAAACGCAATGTGTTATTCTGGATCCTTATGCGAATGCTTTTAATAAAGATGAGCATGAAAAAGGTGAATGGATGACGGATAAAACGGATATGAAACCTGGTTTACATGAGCGTAAATGGGAAATTGATTCACTTTGTTATACCGTTCGTTTAGCCTATCATTACTGGAAAGTAACCGGTGATACCTCTGTTTTTGATGCGGATTGGCAAAAGGCTGCTGAATTAATTGTACAAACATTTAAAGAGCAACAACGAAAAAATGGCCTGGGTCCTTATCGTTTTGAACGTGAAACAACCCGACAATTAGATACCTTGTCCAATGGAGGATTGGGCAGACCTTTAAAACCAGTTGGATTGATTAATTCTTCTTTTCGTCCATCTGATGATGCATCAACATATGGTTTCCTGATTCCTTCCAATCTGTTCGCTGTCACTTCATTGAATCAATTAGCAGAAATTAGTAATGTGGTAACAGGTAAATCTGCTTTTGCAAACACTTGTTTAGAATTGGCAAAAGAGGTAGATACTGCCATTAAAGAATATGCAATTGTTAGTCATCCAAAATACGGCAAAGTGTATGCTTTTGAAGTAGATGGTTATGGCAATGCAACGTTTATGGATGATGCCAACGTTCCAAGTTTACTGGCACTTCCGTATCTGGGTTGTGTAGATAAAAATGATCCGGTATATCTGAATACCCGTAAGCTTGTATGGAGTGAAGATAATCCTTATTTCTTCAAAGGAAAAGTAGCTGAAGGTATAGGTGGTCCGCATGTTGGTTATGATATGGTATGGCCTATGAGTATTATTATGAAGGCAATGACTAGTACGAATGATGCTGAAATACAGGCATGTGTTACTACTTTAAGAAATACTGATGCGGATACTGGTTTTATGCACGAAACTTTCCATAAGGATGATCCGTCTAATTTTTCCAGATCATGGTTTGCATGGGCTAATACCTTATTTGGTGAGTTAATTTTGAAGTTGGTTAACGAAGGTAAGCAGCATCTTTTAAAAATGTAAAGATATTGTTCTATAAAGTTATAAGAGGCTGTCTATTTTATTTTTTACGATAGCCTCTTTTTTATTGTCTCAATTTGCAATTAATATTTTGCATATTGATATATCTAATAATATTGATTAAGAGTTATTTATAGATAACTTAATTTAACACTTAAGTTATAACAGACTATCAGCTATTAGAATTTTTCTTTCGCTTTTATTTTTATTTAAAATGTATAAGTGTCAACTATACAGTAGTATAGGTGTATGTCTTTTAGAATCTTTTATTAATTGTTAAAAAAAGATAAAGTTCGATGAGTAGTATTAAAAGACTGGTTGTATTAGAGTGTGAAAGGACTCTGTATTCTTTGTCTTTTTAGTCATTTACTGGATCGAGGGAAGTAATGACAAGACACTGGGATCAGAAGTAAAATCAAATAGAAGTTAAAATATGAAGGTGTTCAATTTAGAGATACTTATTAATCAGGATAATTAGGAAAAAGGATTATTGGTATTGATTAATTGGTTATTAAGTGTTTTTGAATTCGTAATGCCAGGATAAGTAACTATGAAAAAGAATCAGTCTAATTTATTTTTAAAGTATTAAAAATGAAAAAATTATTTACACGAGGTCACAAAATTTTCTACTGGATGTTAGTGACATTAACATTTTCATTTGTCAGTTGTGAGGATGATACAATTGAGAAAACAGAAAAAGCTTATGATCCTACACAACCAGTGACAATTACAGATTTTACGCCTAAATCAGGTGGAGCGAATGAGCAAATGATTATTTATGGAAGCAATTTTGGTAGTGATGCTGACATAATTCATTTGACAATTGGAGGTGAAGAAGCTAAAGTAATTGGGGTGAAAGATAAAATCATTTATTGTTTAATTCCCAGACAAGCTGACGAAGGAACACTTGAAATTCAGGTAGGTGAAGGGGATAATGTTTCAGCAGTAGCCACAATAGATGAGAAATTGCAATATATTAAAAGAACTCTTGTGTCTACCCTTTGCGGGGAGGTTAATGACGATGGTGAATATGAAACAAAAGATGGAACTTTCGATGATTGTGGAGGTTTCTTTAATCCAAGCTGGTTTACTTTTGATCCTCAAAATCCTAATTTACTTTACATGACTCAGGATGGTGTTGCTGGAGGAGATGTGCGTTTACTAGACTTGGATGCAGAAACAGTTTCAACACCGATTACCAGAGCAATGGGCAACTGGGGAAGGATGAGAACAATTGATTTTACCCTCGATGGAGAATATATGATCATTTCTAACGACCAGGGAAATGAAGATGGTATTAGTACATCCATTCTATCCAGAGCTAATTATTTCCAGGATCCTCAGATATTAACTTCATATAAGCAATGTAACGGCTCAGCTATTCATCCTGTAAATGGAGAATTGTATTTTAACAGCTATGAGAAAGGACAATTTTTCCGTTTTGATCTGGATCAATATTTTTCAAGAGGATTGGATGTTAAAGCCTATGAAGAGTTGTTTAAGATACAGGATAACGCATGGGAATTTAATATTCGTATACACCCAAGTGGTGAGTATGCTTATATAGTAGTAATTAATCAACACTACATTCTCAAATCTGATTACAATTGGGAAACGAAGAAATTTACCTCTCCTTATGTAGTATGTGGAGAAGCCCGAAGTGCAGCCTGGGTTGATGGAGCAGGAACCAGTGCTCGATTAAATACTCCTTATCAAGGTGTTTTTGTTAAAAATGAAGATTACGTAGCACAAGGAAAGGCTGATGTTTATGATTTCTACTTTACAGAGAGAGGTAATCATGATATCCGGATTTTAACACCTGAAGGTAAAGTAACAACATATGCCGGAAGAGGAAGTGAAAATGTTAACTCTGATCCATTCGGATACATTGACGGAGGCCTGAGAGATGAAGCTCGCTTTAATGGACCTGAAGCACTGGCCTATGATGAGGAGAATAAGGTTTTTTATATTGGTGATTGCCAAAATCACGTAATTCGTACCATAGTTGTTGATTAATTAATACCCTAAACACGAAATACATGAAGAATTTATTATATACAATTATTCTTGTGTTATGCTTTACAAGTAATGCATTAGCCCAGGAAAAAGTTGTAGTAACAGGAAATGTAAAAGATGCCAATAATGAACCTTTGGTTGGTGTAAATATAATTATTAGTGATATGCCCGGTTTGGGAACCATTACTGATATAGACGGAAATTTTAAAATTTCTATGGAACCATATCACAAATTAGTTTTTTCATTTATTGGATTTGATAATCAGGAAATACTGATAAAGGAGCAACGTGTTGTCAATGTTGTGATGCAAGAATCAGCAGCAAGTAAATTGGATGAGGTTGTCATAACAGGAACAGGAGCTAAAAAGAAAGTAACTGTAACGGGTGCTATTACCACTGTTAAGCTTGAAGAAATGAAAGCCAATCCAACTTCCAGTATTGTAAATAGTCTGGCAGGTAATGTGGCCGGGGTAATGACAATGCAAACTTCAGGACAACCGGGTAGAAATGTATCCGAATTCTGGATTCGTGGTATTTCTACTTTTGGTGCAGGAACAGGAGCTTATGTGTTAGTTGATGGATTTGAACGTGATCTTAACGATATTAATATTGAAGATATTGAATCGTTTTCTGTATTAAAGGATGCTTCTGCAACTGCCATTTATGGATCAAAAGGTGCAAATGGTGTTATTTTAATTACAACCAAACACGGTAAAGCCGGTAAGGTTCATATTAGTGCAAAAGTTGAAAGTACTTATAATACCCGAACAATTACTCCTGAATTTGTAGACGGAAATACATATGCAAATTTGCTTAATGAGGCTCGTGTTACCCGAAATCTTATACCTAAGTATTCGAACGAAGAGTTAGAGATTATAAAATATGGACTTGATCCGGATCTATATCCAAACGTAGATTGGTGGGATAAAGTATTAAAAGACGGAGCCTTTAACCATCGTGCTAATATTAATATTAGTGGAGGTAGCAACAAAGCACGTTATTTTGTGTCTGCCAGCTATGTTGAAGAGCAGGGTATGTATAAAACAGATCAAGCCATAAAAAAGGAATATGATACAAACGCTAATTACAAACGATGGAATTATCGTTTAAATACAGATATTGATGTAACAGAAACTACACTTCTTAAAGTAGGTGTTTCAGGATCTTTGGCCAAGGTAAATACTCCTGGTTTAGGTGGTGATCTTTGGGGCGAATTATTTGGATATACTCCATTACTTTCTCCAGTAGAATATTCCGATGGTCGTGTACCTGCATATGGTACAGGAAATCAGACCAACCCATGGGTATCAGCTACGCAAACTGGTTTTAATGAGGAATGGTTTAATAATATACAGACGAACATTACACTTGAACAAAAACTTGATTTCATAACTAAAGGACTTCATTTTAGAGGTATGTTTGGTTATGATACTAATAACAGTAATAACATTGACCGTCGTAAGTGGCCTGAGCAATGGTATGCTGAAAGAAGGGATGCGAATGGTGACTTAGATTATAAAAGAATCTCAGAAGCCAGTGTGATGACACAGTCAAGTGGTTCATCGGGTAACAGAAGAGAATTCCTTGACTTAACAATGAAATATGATCGAGCTTTTAATAACCATCATGTAGGAGGAACTTTTAGATATACGCAGGATGCTTTCATTAATACGCAAGGGTTAGGAGAGGATCTTAAAAGTGGTGTAGCCCGAAGGAATCAAGGTTTAGCAGGTCAGTTGACTTATAATTGGAGTTTACGCTATTTCCTTGACCTGAACTTCGGTTATAACGGTTCTGAAAATTTTGCACCAGGGCATCAGTTTGGTTTTTTTCCAGCTTTCTCAGTCGGTTGGAATATTGCAGAGGAATCATTTGTGAAAAACAATCTTCCTTGGGTAAACATGTTTAAGGTTCGTTACTCTTATGGAAAAATTGGTAATGATAATCTTGGAGATAACCGATTTCCATACTTGTACTCGATCAGTTTAGAAGGAGGCGGTTACCAGTGGGCTGAATATGGTAATGATAAGTCTTATGCTGGTGCTTATTACTCACAGGTGGCTTCTCCGTATGTTAGTTGGGAGATAGCGACTAAGAAGGATTTAGGTTTAGATTTTTCTTTATTTGATGATAAATTATCAGCAAACGTTGACTACTTTGAGGAGAGACGTGATGGTATCTATATGGCTAGGAACTTTTTGCCCGACATGGTAGGTTTGGAAAGTACGCCTAGTGCTAACGTTGGTATCGTAGAAACAAAAGGATTTGATGGTCGCTTTGACTTTAAGCATAAAGTTGGCGATGTTGAATTAACTGTTAGGGGTACTATTACCTATAGTAAAAACGAGATATTGGAAAAAGATGAGGAAAACACTATTTATCCTTATCAGCTGGAAGAAGGTTACAGGGTTAATCAAAACAAAGGATTGATTGCATTGGGTTTATTTAAGGATTATGATGATATTAGAAATAGTCCTACTCAAACCTTTGGTGTTTATCAACCCGGTGATATTAAATATAAGGATGTAAATGGAGATGGAGTCATTAACGATGATGATATTGTTGCCATTGGATCTACTACAACACCCAATTTAATTTATGGTATGGGTACCACTGCACGTTGGAAGAATCTGGATGTGAATGTACATTTCCAGGGAGCAGGAAAAAGTACATTCCCTATTTATGGTAAAACAGTTTATGCTTTTAGTGAACAATTGTGGGGGAATGTATTGGCTGGTTTAGTTAATGAAGATCGTTGGATTTCTGCTGATATTTCTGGTGATCCTTCAACTGAGAATCCAAATGCATCTTATCCAAGATTGAGTTATGGAGGTAATAGCAATAATTACCGTAATTCTACATATTGGTTACGTGATGGATCGTATCTACGTCTTAAAACGGTTGATCTTGGTTTTACAATACCAAAACGAATTGTTAACAAATTTCATCTGGATAATGTACGTATTTCATTGGTGGGTACAAATCTACTGACATGGTCTAAATTTAAATTGTGGGATCCGGAGATGGGTAGTCCACGAGGAGAGAAATATCCTCCTTCCAGATCAATTACTTTTGGATTAAGCCTAAATTTATAATACTTATAGCGATGATAAATAAAATAAAAATATTCTCAATAGTATTCATTTTTGCAGGCCTGTTTGGTTCCTGTACAGATTATCTGGATTCAGATGCATACTTTAAAGATAGGGTGACAGATGAAACGGTATTTACCAGTAAACTTCATTCAGAACAATGGTTGGCCCATACCTATTCATTCTTAGAAAATGAATGTGCTGACGTTTGCAGTAAAGGTTATTCACCACACTGTTTTGCTGATGATATGTATTACGGTGATAGAGATATTGAATATGATAATAAAGAAGGCAATGCTTTATCATATAATCAATTTCATATGGGTCAGTATGATGAAAATACCAAACAAGATACCTGGACTCAATGTTACAAGGGTATACGTAATGCATCTATTTTCATCCATAATATTGATGTAAATGAAGATTTAAATGAAGAAGAAATAGCCGATTATAAAGCACAGGCTCGTTTTGTAAGAGCATATTATTATTGGTTATTACTTCGTAAATACGGCCCTATTCCATTACTTCCAGAAGAGGGTATCGATTATACCAATAGTTATGAAGAAATAGCTATTCCTCGAAGCAGCTATCAGGAATGTGCCGACTTTATCAGTAATGAAATGGTTCTTGCAGCAAAAGATCTAAAAGTATATAGGGATGAGCAATCTATGGCAAGGCCTACACGTGGTGCCGCATTAGCAACAAGAGCAATGGTTCTTTTATATGCAGCAAGTCCATTGGCTAATGGAAATACAGATGCTGTTGCACAAGAGCTAGTTGATGATCAGGGTAGAAAACTATTATCATCAGAGTATAGCGAAGAAAAATGGGCTAAAGCTGCAGCAGCAGCCAAAGATGTTATGGAATTAGGAGTGTATGATTTGTATGTGGCTGGATTTAAGGCAGCTGGAACACCTTCCTACCCTGCAACAATAGCACCTCCTTACAGTGCTGATTTTTCTGATAAGAATTGGCCGGAAGGTTGGGCTAACATTGATCCATTTGAATCGTATCGCGCATTATTTAATGGTACAATTAGTGCTTCAGATAACCCTGAATTAATTTTCTCAAGAGTTAATAATGGTGGTGAAACACCAGATGCTATGGTTGCGCACCAGTTACCACGTATTGCTTCAGGATGGAACACGCATGGTATTACACAAAAACAATGTGATGCTTATTACATGAATGATGGTACGGATTGTCCGGGTAAAGATAAGGAAATAGGACGTGGAGATGGTAGTGATAGAGTTACAGGCTATGTGAGTGCTTATGATGCATATTATGGAAACTATAAACCTTTAGCCCGAGGCGTATCACTTCAATATGCAGACAGAGAACCACGTTTTTATGCTTCTGTAGCCTATAATGGAAGTGTTTGGCATCTGGAAAATGAAGCTTTGCCTGCTAACCGTGAAAAACAAGTGTTTTACTACAGAGGAGATGGTAATGGTTATACCAACACCATGTTCTGGCTTCGTACAGGTATTGGAGTTATGAAATTTGTACATCCAAGAGATACTTATGAAAACGGTGATATCAATAATATTGTTGATAAAACAGAACCTGCTATTCGTTATGCTGATGTATTATTAATGTATGCCGAGGCACTTAATGAATTAAATGGATCATATACAGTTTCATCCTGGGATGGATCTCAAAATTATAACATAAGTCGTGATATCAGTGAAATGAAAAAAGGTATTCAACCGGTAAGAATCAGAGCTGGTGTTCCTGATTATACAGATGATGTTTATAGCAGTCAGAGTGAGTTCAGAATTAAATTGAAACGCGAAAGACAAATTGAACTTATGGGAGAAGGAAAACGATATTATGATTTGCGCAGATGGAAAGATGCTCCTGTTGAAGAATCTATTCAGATTTACGGTTGTAACGTTTTAATGACTTCAGGAGAAAGAGACTTGTTCCATACGCCTGTTGCTGCTTTTGCTCTTCAAACAACTTTTTCTGATAAAATGTGGTTTTGGCCAATCAAGCACAGTGAGTTGAGAAGAAACAAGCGTTTAACACAAAATCCTGGATGGACATATTATAATTAACCAAAACTGAATTTGAATGAAACTCTCCTGATCAAAGATAATTCATATAAGATGATGAGAGCATTATGCGGGTTTCATACAAATTAAATTCAAAACATAAGCGCATGAAAAATATATATCAAATACTATTTTTACTGGGAATACTGGTAATGTATAGTGCATGTAATGATGAATGGGAAGATGAGCAATATGTACACTATGTATCATTTAAGGCTCCTCTTGACGATAATGGAGTTACTCCAGTTTATGTAAGATACAAGGCTGATGGAGCAGTAACATATCAGCTGCCTCTGATTGTTAGTGGGTCGAAAGACAATGATCAAAACCTGCAGATTCATATTGGAGTGGATACTGATACCTTGACAGATCATAATTATGCCCGTTTTCAAAGTAGAGAAGAGCTTTATTACAGAGAATTGGGTAGTGAATATTTTGAAATGCCTACTACAGTAGATATTCAGAGTGGAGAAAATACTTCTCTATTGAATATTGATTATTCATTGAAAAATATTGATTTGGTGGATAAATGGATTCTACCGTTAACAATACTTGATGATGCATCCTATAATTATACTGCTAATCCTAATATGCATTACAGAAAAGCATTACTCAGAATAATGCCGTTTAATGATTATTCGGGTTCATACAGTAGTACTGCATTAAGTATTTACCTAAAAGGATATGAGGAGGAAGCTGCGATTGTTAGGAATACAACCATGTTTTATGTAGTAGATGAATCTTCAGCTTTCTTTTATGCTGGTACTGTGGATGAAGATAATATTGATCGTGGACATTATAAGATTGTTGCAACCTTTAATAGTGACAATACAGTAACACTTTCTGCAAGTGATCCAAATATTAACTTTGTTTCTAATAGTGTTCCTGAATTTAGTGTTGAAGAAACACCTAATTACGACTATCCATATATAATAGACCGTTATCTTACAATTAGTAATATAGATTATAATTTTACTGATTATACATCTGTTGTTGGTGCTGAGATTAATTATACCGTGAGAGGTACCGTTATTCTTCACAGAAGTATAAACACACAGATTCCGGATGAGGATCAGGCTATTGAATGGTAATTAACTGTTTGGAAAGAGATATGGGGTGTTACAAGGTTATGTAGCACCCTGTGTTTTTTATAGGATGATAGAACTGCCAAAAACTTATTTTTTTCGAATCAAAAGAGTTAAATGATCCTTTACTAATTATTTCTAACTTTTAAATGATGATGAAATTTATTGCCATAGTTCTTTTTCTTCTTTTCATTCTACCAGTAATCTTTCAACTTGCTGCAGGTTATAAAGCTTTAAAAAGAAAGATAAAATTGAGATTCTGGATGGTTTGTACCATTAGTGTTGTAACTCAAATTCTGGCTTCTTTTTTCATGTTATTATTAATGTCTTATAATGCAAGTAAGTCCGGAATCAACGATGGACTAGGATTTTTAGGTGTTCAATTATATGGAGTATTGATACTGGCTATCATCATCATTGTATGTGGCATTCAATTAGTAGTTTATAAAACCAGAAAGTTATAAATAGTGTGAGTTGTGATATACAGATATTAAATAAAATTCTAAGAAATAATATAAAATATGAAATTCTTATTCTCCTTCTTACTGGTACTGACGATTTCCGGTAATCAATGTAATAGCAAATCTGGTTCAGAAAAGAATCAAAGTTTTACCAATGAAGATGCAACTGTTTGCTTAAAAGCTTTTAATGATGCTTTTTATAATGAAACTACAAAAGTATATAACAAATCCACAGATGTAAAAGACAGAGCGGCAATTTGGACTCAGGCTATTTACTGGGATATGATTATGAATGCTTATAAACGCACAAACGATCCTCAATACTTAAATCTGATTCATGAAATTTATGAAGGTGCGTGCGGGCAGTATGATAATTTTAATTGGAACAACACAACAGAATGGTTTATCTACGATGATATAATGTGGTGGGTAATATCATTAAGCAGAGCCTATGTTATTACCGGAGAAGAAAAGTACCTCGAACTTGCTGTGTCAGGCTTCGATAGAGTATGGTACGGTTCGGAAGGCATTGATGACAGAGGATCGTATGATACAGAAAAAGGTGGAATGAGATGGGGTTGGAAACGCGATGAATGGAAAGGAAAGATGGCCTGTATTAATTATCCGACTGTTATTGCTTCAGCCTTATTGTATCAGATAACCGGGAAAAAGGATTACCTGGATAAGTCAAAGGAGATTTATAACTGGGCAAATGATAATTTATTCAATAAGCATACAGGTGCTGTGGCCGACTCAAAACATGGAGATGGTGAACCTGCCTGGAGAATGCATCTATATAATCAGGCTACGTGTATTGGAGCAGGTGTTATCTTATATCAGATAACCGAACAGGATAGTTGTTTGAAGAATGCTGTTTTGGCAGCTGATTATGTCAAAAATAGTATGTGTGATGCCAATGGTTTTTTTCCATTTGAAAATGGTATTGAACAGGGTATTTATGCAGCCATTTTTGCACAGTACATTGCCGATTTAAGCAATTGTAATCAGCCTCAGTATCGTGATTGGTTACTTAAAAATATAAATACAGCATGGAGTAACAGGGATAAAAGAAATCTGACATTCAAAAATTTTGGTATCCCTTGCCCTGAAGGAGATGTTGAAGTATATGACGCAAGTGGTTGTCCGGCGTTAATGCAAGTAATCAAATAAAATTTTTAGATAAACATATCTCTTAGAACCTGTATCATTTATTAATTATGGTAGCTGCACAAACCTTATTGTGCGGCTTTTTTTATCTGGTTTTTCAAAACAGTTTGAATAAAACCTTTTTCGATGAGTGTTTTTGAGTGGATAATTGTATTAAATGCAGAGTTGTTTTTATGAAATGAGATCAATCAACAATTAAAAAAGTATAAAACTAATTTAACAGTAATGAAAGTAAAAAGGTTAATAAAACAAGGTTCATATGGCTTTGCTGTATTATGCGCTTTATTCACTTCGTGTAATGTAAGCTCAACAAAACAGGAGTCAATAACAACCGAGTTAAGGGCACCAGCCTACCCATTGGTTACCATTGATCCATATACAAGTGCCTGGTCAATGTCTGATCAGTTGTTTGATACTCCGGTACGTCACTGGACAGGAAAAACTCATTCGTTAATTGGAGCAATTAGAGTGGATGGACAGGTTTATCGTTTTCTGGGGAAAGAAGATATACCGTTAAAATCAATTGTGCCAATGGCTGATGAAGTGGCATGGGAAGGTAAATACACAATGGACGAACCTTCTAAAAACTGGATTAAAAATGATTTTAATGATAAGTCGTGGAAATCAGGTATTGGAGCATTTGGTAATGCAGGTAATCAGGATGCTAAAACTGTTTGGGAAACTGAAAATATCTGGGTGAGAAGAGTTGTTCCTGCTATTGACTTATCTAATGTAACCAAAGCTTACTTAAAATATTCGCACGACGATGATTTTGAGTTATATCTAAATGGTAAAGAGATTCTGAACACAGGAAACAGAGCTCGTGATAAGCAAATCATCGAAATTGATCCTTCTTTCCTTTCTGGTGAAGGTGAAAATGTATTTGCAGCTCACTGTCGCGACAGAGGTGGTTTGTCCTATCTTGACTTTGGTATTTATGTCGAAAATGATAGATCACAGGCTTTTGCTCAAACAGCAGTGCAGAATAAAGTTGAGTTAACTGCCACACAAACACACTACTCATTTACTTGTGGACCAGTAGGTTTAAAGGTGAAATTTATATCACCATTGTTGCCAGATGATTTAGATATCTTGTCACGTCCGGTTAACTATGTTACTTACGATGTTGAATCTAAAGATGGAAAAGCACACGAAGTTCAGGTGTTTTTTGAAATGACACCTGAATGGGCTGTTAATCAACCGGCACAAGAAGTAGAAGTGTCAAAAGGAATGTTTGATGAAATCAGTTATGTGAAAGCCGGTACAACAGAGCAAGCTGTTCTGAAACGTAAAGGTGATAACGTGCGCATTGATTGGGGATATGCTTATCTGGCTTCTCGCCAATCGGAGACAAAGACGATAGGATTGGGTGATTATTTTGGCGTTAAGCAGGATTTTACCTCAAATGGTGCCATCACTTCTGATGTTGAGTCAACCATCAATCGTCCGGTTAAAGAAATGACTTCGATGTATTTGGTTGATAACCTGGGTAAGGTTCAATCTTCATCAAGCCAGGGAATGCTAATGATTGCCTATGATGACGTTGAGTCAATCCAATATTTTGGTGATAACCTGAAAGCATGGTGGGCAAATGATGGAGCTGTTTCTTTCAAAGATGCCATGGTTGCTGCCGAAAAGGATTTTTCTGATATCTCAGATAAATGTAGTGATCTTGATAATAAAATATGGAATGAGGCTTCAGAAGCAGGTGGTAAAAATTATGCCGATTTATGTGTGCTGGCTTTCCGTCAATCGATTGCTGCACATAAATTAGTAAAAGATAAGAGTGGTAACATATTGTTCCTTTCTAAAGAGAATTTTAGTAACGGTTCAATCGGAACAGTGGATGTTACTTATCCGTCAGCACCGCTTTATTTGAAATACAATCCTGATTTATTAAAAGGAATGTTAAACCCAATCTTTTATTACTCTGAAAGTGGAAAGTGGACTAAGCCATTTGCTGCGCACGATGTTGGAACTTATCCTTTAGCTAATGGGCAGACCTATGGTGGTGACATGCCGGTTGAAGAATGTGGTAACATGATTGTGTTAACAGCTGCCATTGCAAATGCAGAAGGAAATGCTGACTATGCAGCAGCGCATTGGGATGTTTTAACGGTATGGGCTGATTATTTGCTGGAAAATGGATTGGATCCTGAAAACCAGCTTTGTACTGATGACTTTGCTGGTCACTTTGCACATAATGTGAATCTATCAGCTAAGGCAATTATGGGTGTAGCTGGTTATAGTCGTCTGGCTTCTATGTTGAATAAAGAGGATGTATCAGAAAAATATATGACTGCTGCCAAAGATATGGCTGGTAAATGGATTGAAATGGCTAAAGATGGTGATCATTATAAGCTGACATTTGATAAACCAGGCACCTGGAGTCAGAAATATAACCTGGTTTGGGATAAACTACTTGGTTTTAATCTTTTCCCTCAGGAAGTTATTCAAACAGAGATTGATTATTATCTGACAAAACAGAATAAATATGGTTTGCCATTAGATAACCGTAGAACCTATACTAAATCGGATTGGATTGTTTGGACTGCTACCATGGCTAATACTAAGGAAGAGTTTCAACAGTTTATCGATCCTTTGCATTTGTTTGTGACTGAAACTGAAGATCGTGTGCCAATGACTGACTGGTATGAAACACCAGATGCCCGCCAGGTTGGATTCCAGGCCCGATCGGTAGTAGGTGGATATTATATAAAACTTTTAGAATAGTGCTTAACGGATACATAAGCCAATCCCCTTATGAAAAACGGTTAATGTATCCACTTAATAAACTTTTAGTCAAACTTAACCCTGATTTTATGGATTGCTGCATTCACATTTTGTGATGCAGCAATTATTGTTGTTTACAGTTTGTAATGAGTTGTCTGAGAATATGTTAATCTAAGTATTGTAATCGTTGCTAAATCAGTTTTCTATGAAGAAATTATACATGTGTTTGATATCATTATTGCTGAGTATTACTTTTTATGCACAGAATTTTACCAATCCCATTTATGAATTGGCTGATCCGCATATTGTAACCTACAATGGCTTCTACTATACCACCGGAACCAGTGGAGGGAATGTAGTTTTAAAGAAATCAACAACATTGGAAGGACTTAAATCTTCACCTGCTGTTGAGGTGTTCTCTCCAGCCAAAGGTGGACCCTGTTGTGCATATTGGGCACCTGAGTTACATCGGTTGGATAACAAATGGTATATTTATTATACAGCAAATGACATAAATAATCTCAGTGGCCAAAGAACATATGTCATTGAAAACAGCAACGATGATCCTACATCTCAGAATTGGGTTAATAAAGGAAGGATTTATGATTCATATGCTGATTATTGGGCAATTGATGGAACCGTTCTGACATTGAATGATGTTAATTATTTTATCTGGTCTGGTGTGGCTAATCCATCTGATGGAGATAAACCACAGCGAATATACATTGCTGAAATGCTTAATCCTTACACGCTTAAACCGGGAAGAACATTACTTAGTAGTCCGGATCAATCCTGGGAATCAAACGGTGCAGTAAATGAAGGCCCGGAGGTTATCAAGAAAAATGGGAAAGTGTTTGTTGTATATTCAGCTAATGGTTGCTGGACCCCTGATTATTTGTTAGGAATGATTTCGATGGATGAGACAGAGAATCCATTAAATGCTGCTGCATGGACCAAACATTCGTCTCCTGTATTTGTAAAGAAACCGTCAATACAAGTTTATGGCCCCGGTCATCATTGTTTTTTTACCTCGCCCGATGGAACTGAAGACTGGTTTGCTTATCATGCAACAACAGAAGAAGGTGGAGCATGTGATTATACCCGATCAGTGAGAGCGCAACAATTATATTGGAATGAAGATGGAACACCGGATTTCAGAGAGGCTTTGCCAACCGGACTTCGTATGAAAGCACCTTCGGGCGAACCTACACTTCCTGAAAAGAGCACATTGGCAAATGGAGTTTATAAAATTCTGGCTCGCCATAGTGGTAAAGCTTTGGATGTAGCGGGTTGTTCGCAAAAACCGGGTGCCAATGTACATCAATGGGACGATAATGGACTGGATTGTCAGAAATGGGTTGTACAGGCAACTGAAGGAGGATATTATACAATAGTTGCTGTAGCCGGTGGTTTAGCATTGGATATTAGCAATTGTTCTACTGAAAATGGTGCAAATGTTGGAATGTGGCAACCAAATGCGGCTGATTGTCAGTTGTATTCCATCTATCAGAATGGAGATGGGTATTATTACATTGTTTCGAAGAGAAGTAGCAAAGTTCTTGAGATTGCAGATGGATCAACGCAAAGCGGAGCAAATCTTCAACAAAATAGTTCGATAAGTGCAGATTATCAGCAATTTGATTTTGTATTGCAAGGTGAGTTAATTAACCCAACAGGTGGATATGTATCGTGGGAAAGTTATAATATGCCGGGTAAATTTATTCGTCATCAAAGTTCACGTGCGAGAATGGATAGTTATCTGCCGGATGCAGATGATAGTTACTGGAAAATGATTCCTGGCTTGGCGGGAGCAGGGGTGTCATTTCAATCAAAAAACTTTCCAACACAATTTTTAAGATATCAGAATGGCGAACTGTGGTTGGCAGAAGATGATAATAGTAATGACTTTGAAGCAGAAGCTACATTTAATAAGCAATCTGGGCTGGCAAGTTCAAAGATGGTTTCATTCCAGTCTTATCTGTACAATGATAAATACATCAGACATAGAAACAATTTATTGTATGTCGAAACTATTTCCTCTGATCTTGACAAGACAGATGCTACTTTTCAGCAACTTGGTACAGATGATGCTAGTACCGGGTTAAAAGACGACAAAACAGAAAGAGTGAGTGTGTATCCAAACCCTACTGATGGGGTGATACATTTCAGAGGATTATCTGATCAGATAAAACATTATAATGTACTTAATATCTATGGAAAGAAGCTGAAAAGTGTTGAGACAAGCACTAATATGCTCGATATTTCAGAATTACCTTCGGGCTTATATTTTGTTGAAATTATATCTTCGAAAGGAAGAATAATAGAAAAAATACTTAAGAATTAGAATTTATATTCGTTCTGGTTATAATACCAATAAAAATAAAAAAGCTGTTTACCTAAATTAGAATATAGGTAAACAGCTTTTTTATATATCCTTGTTAATTAAGGATTATTTAATCGAATCATTCAGTACAGGCATGGATCGATACCAACTGACCACCATTTGTGTCTTCTGTTCAACTTTCTCAGGATAATTATCAGCAAGATTTGTGGATTCAGATGGATCATTTACAATATTGTATAATTCTGGTCTGCTTCCATCATAATCGCATAAAAGTTTCCAATCACCATCGCGCATAGCTAAATCAGGAAGGTTTTCAAAGTTGTAATAGTTCTTCCGGTCTGGTGGGCGACTGTAAAAGATCGGAGCTTGTCGTGATTGATTACTTTTTCCAAGAATGGTTTGAATCATACTTTCTCCATCGTAGTTTTGCTTAGTATTGGCTACATCAGCAAACTCAAGTATCGATGGTGTTATATCAATGGCTGAAAAGCACGATGATTGATTGCGAGTACCCTCAGCTTCCTTTGCAATAAAGGATGGTCCCCAGGCAATTAAAGAAGAGCGAATGCCTCCTTCGTATAAGTGAGTTTTATACCCTTTTAGATTACCAGCCTGTCCGGCCCCCAGTTCTGGTCCATTATCAGAACACAATAAAATAAGTGTGTTGTTTTTTAATTCATCGTTACTTTGGATGTAATCAAATAGTTGTCCGAATTGTTTGTCCATTGCTTCAAGAACTGCCAGATATAACCCTCTTTTTCCGGCTTCTTTTGCTACTCCGTATTCTTCATAGGGTGGCCAGTAGGGGCTGTGTACATCGTCAGGCCAGATATTGACATAAAATGGTTTATCGTTTTTAAAAGCATCATCCATAAAAGCGATAGCTGAATTGATAAATCCACCCGTAATCTCCGATCTTTGCATCCATGTAAAAGGCTTACCTAATCTCTCGGCATCTTGCCATATTCGACCAACGTTGCCTGTCTCATCTTTTGTTAAGGGCAATAATTTGGCGCCCATGCCTTCGAAATTGGTGAGCGATTGATCAAAACCGTACTGATCAATGTTTGGGGCATTGTCAACATCGCGTTGTCCTCCCATGTGCCATTTACCAAAATGTCCGGTTGTATATCCAGCGGTTTTTAGACTGCGTGCCAGCATAGGTGCTGACGGATCGAGCCAATTGGCAAGGCCACGTTGTTGGTTATAATTGCTTTCAGCCAAATAAGAAGTGATGTTCCATCGTTGTGGATATGTGCCGGTTGATATGGCAACACGTGAAGGAGAACAAATGGGAGAATTAACATAAAACTGATCAAAACAAATGCCTTTCGATGCAAGTTTGTCAATATTTGGGGTTTGAGCATCCGAATTGCCAAAGCAAGATAAATCAGCCCAACCCATATCATCAATAAAAATTAAAATGATGTTGGGTGATTTTTGCTTTTTATCAGTGCATCCATATAAAATGGTGATTGAAATGATCAATAAAAGTAGCTTTCTCATTAGGGATAGGTATTTATTAATTGATGATTAGTTTATGAGTACTTCTTTTAGTTTGATCCTCAGCCACAATAAAATAAATACCTTGGCTTAAGTAGGATAGGTCAATTTTTTGACTCTCATTAATATGCACCTGTTTCACAGCTTGTCCGTTAATATCATAAATGGTAATGTTTAAAGGATTGCCGGTTTCCACCATAACGAAGTTATCTGTAGGGTTAGGATATATTTTAATCAAATCATCAGTGTTTGGTAATTCAGATTCATTAACTCCAGTGCTGATTGGATTCTCAGTGAGCTTGATCCAGTTGATATTAAAACCTCCTGTGCTGGTAATAAAGGTGAATGTTTGAAGCCCTTCTTGCAGATTTACATTTGCTGTAACAGAGTTCCAGTTTTGCAGCCCTCCGGTTGAGTTAATCGTAAAATCATTATAGAGTTGCGAACCACTTTCATTCATCATCTTTAATACACGATCGTTCTGATCACTTACTACTCGCACTTCAACCTGATATTCACCAGATTTGGGAATGAAAACTTCATATCTCGTGTATTTGTACGAATTAAGAGTAATGTTTAATCCTCCTTCACTGCAGGTTTCTTTTACTGCGCCATTTGATAATGAGTAGTTTTCGGCTTCTATAAAAAGATCATTGCCAATATTTAAACCGCCATTAACCGATGTTGTAATATCAAAGAAGGTAGCATCGCTAAGGTTAGTATTTGGGTCTTCATTGTAGAGTAACGAATTTCTTTGAATAATGTATCTTCCCGGGAAGTTGAATGATTCAAAACTGATTCCTTCATCATCAGAAAGACCGGTGCGAAGATACCAGCTAGCATCATTTTTAAATAATGTTGAGTTATCATTGGCATCCATCCATACCTCACCGTTTCGATGACGAAGATAATGACCCGGGAAATTAGCTGCTTCGATTGAAACAGCATTTTCATCAGCCAATCCCTGAACAATCTTGAACTGGCAATCAGGAAGGATAGAGATCTCAGCATCAATGCGTCCTCTCGAACTCATATGACGAACAAAATATCCCGGGTTCCTAGCCGATTCTAGTTTTACAAACCTACCATTGGCTGGTACTGCAATTGGAACACCGTTACCAACCGGAATGCCAAAATTAGGTGTGCCATCGTAATTCCATGTAAAACGTTGGATACGAGGTTCGCGACCTTCCCAGCCTGCATTGGGAGCACTCATGCCATGATAACAAATCCAGTCTTCCTTCCCATCAGGAGAGATAGTTAATGAAGCATGCCCTACACCATAAACTCCATTGGCATCGGATTTTTGAAATACAGGTTCGGGTGATTTAACCCAGGAGGATGCATTCATAACATTACCATCGCTGCATGTAAACATACCCAGACAATACCATTGTGTCCAGCTGGCACTAGCCGAATAAATAAGAAATATTTTTCCGTTTCGCTGAATTATCTGAGGACCTTCGTTACAGTTTTGATCACGCTTCTCCCAGTCATACCAATCGTCAATATTTGGCCATGAAATTTGAGTCCATTCACTTGCCAATGAAGTGGGACTATTCATTGGAGCAATGGAAATATTTGTTAAGGAGGTTCCTTCGTGGCGCATCCAAATCATATATAAACCACCATCAGGATGTTTTAAAATAGTTGCATCAATTCCACCGGCAAGATTGGCTTTATAGGTAAATGTGCCTTGTGGATTATCACCTTCCAAAACAATAACCCTCATCTGGTCAGTCCCGGGAACAATACCGGTTGTGTAAATGTACCATTTGCCATTAATATGATGTAGCTCGGGTGCCCAGCAAGGTCCGTTCATGGCAGGTTCTTCCCATGATCTCCAGGCTGTAACAGGCTGTGCAGCTGTAATTCCTTCAAGAGTAGCTGATTTTCTGATTTCTACATGATCACCGGTTGTATAAGTGTAGTAATAAAAACCTTCGTAATAGGTTACATATGGATCTGCCTGACTATTCGGCGAAAGAGGATTGGTAAAAACACCTTGTGCCAATACTGCAAAACTGATCACTATGAATGTAAATAGTAAGTATAATTTCTTCATCTATTAAATTGTAAAATTGAGATTAACAGGTTGTTTTTATTACAATTTGAAGGTGTTATTTACTCATTCAAATTCATTACTAAGAATTAAGAGGTATCTATTAAAATCTAAGGGTGGGATAATGATTGATTTCTAATATTTATTTACAATGAATCGGTTTTTTCTGAACTTTTAGAATGAGTAAAAATCCCCTTAAAGTTTTATTAAAGATGAAAACACATTGTAAAATCAGCTATTTAAACAATTTGTCAATAATGGTAAAAAGATCAATCGCACTTTTATTACTGATTATTAATATATCCGTATTCGGAGTAAAGGCACAGGATTATGCTCCTGTAGATTTTGTTAACACATTAATGGGTACCGATTCGGAGTTTAAATTATCGGCTGGAAATACTTACCCTGCAATTGCATTGCCTTGGGGAATGAATTTCTGGACTCCACAGACTTCGCGAATAGGAGATGGTTGGGTTTATAACTATGATGCCTATAAGATAAGAGGATTTAAACAAACCCATCAACCCAGCCCCTGGATTAATGATTATGGACAGTTTTCACTTTTTCCGTTAACAGGAGATCTGAAGATAAAGGGTGATGACAGAGAGAGTTGGTTTTCGCATAAAGCCGAAACAGCTAAACCTCATTATTATAAGGTTTATCTAGCCGATTATGATGTAACAACTGAGATAACACCCACTGAGCGTGCAGCAATGTTTCGTTTTACATTTCCTGAGAATGATCAGTCTTATGTATTGATTGATGCTTTTGATCACGGATCATATATAAAACTTATTCCTGAAGAGAAAAAGATTATTGGTTATACCACACGCAATAGTGGTGGAGTGCCCGAGAATTTCAAGAACTATTTCGTAGTAGAGTTCGACAAAGCATTTGAAACAAGTGATGTTTGGAGTAAAGATCAGCTAGTTCCGGATGTGAAGGAATTAAAAGATTATCATGTAGGTGCTGCTATCCGCTTCAAAACAGCAAAAGGTGAACAGGTTCATGCCAAAGTTGCTTCTTCGTTTATCAGTTTTGAACAAGCGGAGTTAAACCTGAATGAATTGGGCAATAATAGTTTTGATGAGCTGAAAACAGCAGGCGAAAAAGTCTGGAATGAGGAATTGTCACGTATCAAGGTAGATGGTGGTAGTGAGCAGCAAGTGAGAACCTTTTATTCATGTTTATATAGAGTTTTGTTATTCCCTCGTAAGTTTTACGAGTTTGATAAAGACGGCAAGGTAGTACATTACAGCCCTTATAATGGTGAAGTATTGCCTGGTTATATGTTTACCGATAATGGATTCTGGGATACTTTCCGGGCCGTCTTTCCATTTTTTAATCTGATGTATCCTTCTCTCAATGAAAAAATTCAGGAGGGATTGGCTAATACATACAAAGAAAGCGGATGGTTGCCGGAGTGGGCCAGTCCCGGACATCGCGATTGTATGATTGGTTCCAACTCAGCTACTATTGTTGCTGATGCCTGGTTAAAGGGCGGTAGAGGTTATGATATTGATGCCTTATGGGATGCTGTTGTGAAAAATACACAGAGTGTTGGGCCTTTGCATTCCGTTGGTCGTTTTGGAGCAGAATATTACAATAAATTGGGGTATGTTCCTTATAATGTTGGAGTAAACGAAAATGTTGCCCGTACACTTGAATATGCTTTTGCCGATTACTGTATTTATCAGCTGGGTAAATCATTGGGTAAGCCCGAAAGTGAGATTGAGATATATGCCAAACGCAGTATGAACTATAAAAATGTGTTTGACAAAGAAAGCAAACTGATGCGAGGCCGTAACGAAGATGGAACCTTTCAGTCTCCTTTTAGTCCTTTTAAATGGGGTGATGCCTTTACCGAAGGAAATAGCTGGCATTATACCTGGTCTGTTTTTCATGACGTTCAGGGCTTGATCGATCTGATGGGTGGAAAAGATGACTTTGTAAACATGTTGGATTCAGTTTTTGTTGTTCCGCCGGTTTTTGATGATTCATACTATGGAGGTGTTATTCATGAGATAAGAGAAATGCAGATTATGAACATGGGTAACTATGCGCATGGTAATCAGCCTATTCAGCATATGATTTATCTATACAATTTTGCCGGACAACCATGGAAAACACAATATTGGGTTCGTCAGGTGATGGATCGCTTGTATAATCCAAATGCAGATGGATATTGTGGTGATGAAGATAACGGTCAGACCTCGGCATGGTATGTTTTCAGCTCAATGGGATTTTATCCTGTAACACCGGCTGTTGATGAATATGTTTTGGGTGCTCCATTATTTAAAAATATTACCGTAACACTTGAGAATGGTAAGACTATCGAAATAAAAGCTCCTGAAAACGGAAAAGATAATGTGTACATCAATAAGATGATGATGAATGGTAAGGCGTACGATAAAAACTATTTGAAGTACGAAGATTTGATGAATGGAGCAGCGATTGAATTCGAAATGACTAAAGATCCGAATCAAAAAAGAGGATCCAAGAAATCAGCATTCCCTTATTCATTTTCAAATAAGTAAGTATTAGAAAATTCTAAGATTACATGAATGTTAAGTTGTTCATAGCAGTTGTTTTATTTTTTGTTTGGGAGTGTGATTCTTTTGCCAAACAGAAACCGGATTTGGTGCAATATGTTAATACTTTGCAAGGTACCAATTCGAGTTTTGAATTGACCAGAGGAAATACATATCCAACAACTGCTATGCCTTTTGCAATGCATACCTGGACTCCACAAACGGGTGTTAATGGAGATGGATGGAAATACCAGTTTTTTAAGGATTCTATTCGGGGATTTCAGCAGGCTCATCAATGTAGTTCGTGGACCAATGATTATGCTGTATTTTCATTGATGCCTGAAACAGGATCATTGGAATTGAATCAGTATGGTCGGGCAGCAGCTTTTTCGCATGATAATGAAATAGCTAAGCCACATTATTACAAAGTAAAGCTTGATAATGAGATAATCACCGAGATGGCTCCGGTTGAACGTGGAGCTCATCTGCGTTTCACTTTTCCTGCCGGTCAATCATCCTTTCTTACATTAGATGGATATACAGGTAAAAGCATGGTTAAGATTTTGCCTGAGAAGCAAATGATTCTTGGCTTTGTTCATAATGGACGAGGACTTCAGAAGAATTTCAAAAACTACTTCATCATTCAATTTGATAAACCATTTAAGATTTATGGTATCTGGGAAAATCAGACTAATCAGAATTGGAAAGGAGTAAAAGAGATGGAAGGTAAAGGTGTGGGTGCATGGATTCAGTTCGAAGATGGAGCATGCGTTCAGGCAAAAGTTGCTTCATCGTATATCTGTTTTGATCAGGCACAGCTTAATTTAAAAAATGAATTAGGCAGTTTTAAATCATTAGATCAAACAAAGGAAGCAGCCTGGGATATTTGGAATGATCATTTGAATCGAATAGTTGTTGAAGGCGACTCAGAAGAGGATAAAGCAACTTTTTATTCCTGTTTTTTCAGGGCCAGCTTGTTTTCGCGCAAGTTTTATGAGTTGGATCAAAATGGTGAACCATATTATTTCAGTCCATACGATGGAAACATTCACAAAGGATATTTTTTTACCGATACGGGGTTCTGGGATACTTTCAGAGCACAGTTTCCTTTAAACGCCCTTCTTTATCCTGAGATGCATGGAAGATATGTTGCAGCTCTGTTGGATGCATACGATCAATGTGGCTGGCTGCCTTCCTGGTCATTTCCTGGTGAGGCCGGAAGCATGATTGGTAATCATGCCATATCCCTATTGGCAGATGCCTGGGCAAAAGGTATTCGTACGTTTGATCCGCAAAAAGCCCTGGAAGCCTATTATCACGAATCAACAAATAAAGGTCCATGGGGGCCTGCAAATGGTCGGGATGGTTGGAAAGAGTACTATGTGTTAGGCTATGTTCCTTATCCAAAATATGGTGAAGCTACCGCAAAAACCTTGGAATATGCATACGATGATTTTTGTGGATATCAGCTAGCTGAAGCTGTTGATAATACTTTCTACAGCGAAGTATTTGGCAAGCAAATGTATAATTATAAAAACCTATTTGATCAATCTGTGGGTTTTATGAGAGGTAAAAATGCCAGAGGAGAATGGAAATCAGATTTTGATCCATATGAATGGGGTGGTCCTTATACCGAAGGTAATGCCTGGCATTATTTGTGGTCGGTTTTTCATGATCCAAAAGGTTTGATTGATTTACTGGGTGGTGATGCTTCTTTTGTTGCTAAAATGGATTCTGTCTTTGAGGTTCCCAATAAAGTCAATGTAGGAACTTACGGTTATAAAATACATGAAATGACCGAGATGGAAATGGCCGAAATGGGACAGTATGCCCACGGAAATCAGCCAATTCAGCATATGATTTATATGTACAATTATGCCGGTGCTCCCTGGAAGGCACAACAAAGAGTCAGAGAAGTAATGCGCAGGTTATATAATTCAACTGAAAATGGCTATCCTGGAGATGAAGATCAGGGGCAAACATCGTCGTGGTATGTATTAAGTGCATTGGGATTTTACAGTGTATGTCCGGGGACAGATCAATATGTTATGGGTAGTCCGGTTTTTAAGAAAACTACCATAACGCTTGAAAATGGAAATCAATTCGTTATAGAAGCCAAAGATAACAGTGCTGATAATGTTTTTATTCAGTCAGCTCAACTCAATGGCCAAAATTATACCAGGAATTATTTAAGTTATCAGGATATCATTAAAGGGGGTAAGATGATTTTTGAGATGGGGGATAAACCCAATCGGGAAAGAGGTATTGAATTAATAGACAGACCATTTAGTGTGTCTGAAAAGCAATAAAAAAATAATAATGGATTTTAAAAAGATTTATATTCTGGGATTTGTTTTGTTAGCATTTGTTGTAAGTGCTTCGGCGCAAAAAGTGAAAACAGCAGGTAATCCTGTCTTTAAAGGTTGGTATGCCGATCCGGAAGGAATAATATTTGATAATGAGTACTGGATTTTCCCTACCTACTCAGCTCCCTATCATGAGCAGATTTTTATGGATGCATTTTCATCAAAAGACCTAGTTAAGTGGAAGAAGCATAAAAGTATAATAGATACAACTGAGGTTAAATGGGCCAAATATGCCATGTGGGCTCCTGCAATCATTAAAAAAGATGATAAATACTTTCTGTTTTTTGCTGCCAATGATATACAAAACAACGAGCAGCCCGGAGGTATCGGAATTGGAATAGCAGATAAGCCTGAAGGACCATACAAAGACTACCTGGGTAAACCTCTGTTGGATAAAATTCATAACGGAGCGCAGCCCATTGATCAGTTTATTTTTCATGATAAAGATGGTCAGTATTACATGATTTATGGTGGTTGGGGACACTGTAATATTGTTAAGATGAAAGATGATTTTACCGGATTTATACCTTATGAAGATGGAACCATCTTTAAAGAAATTACACCTGAGGGATATGTCGAAGGTCCATTTATGTTTATCCGCAATGGCAAATACTATTTTATGTGGTCCGAAGGTGGTTGGGGTGGTCCTCATTATCAGGTGGCCTATGCAATTGCCAATTCACCATTTGGACCATTTAAACGCATTGGCGTTGTTTTAAAGCAAGATCCTACAGTGGCTACAGGTGCAGGTCATCATTCATTAATTCAAATCCCGGGAGAAGACAATTGGTACATAGTTTATCATCGAAGACCACTGGGCGAAACAGATGCCAATCACCGTGTAACCTGTGTTGATAAACTAACATTTGATGACAATGGATACATACAACCTGTAAAAATCACTTTTGAAGGAGTGAAAAGGAAAGAATTATAATTATTAATTAATCAATAACTAAAGAATCTTTTATGAAATTTATAATCTATTTAATGCTGGTGTTGTTGCCATTCAGTGTAGTGGCGCAAACACCCTGGCAAATGAAGCAGGCTCCGCTGATGACTTCTTTTTCGAATGACATCGATCCTGCAAATGTGTTGCCTGAATATCCAAGACCTCAGATGGTCAGAGAGCAATGGCAGAATCTGAATGGTATTTGGCAATATCAACCGGCTTACTCAATTAGTGAATCAACTCCTGCTGGAAACCTTGCACATGAAGTATTGGTTCCTTTTGCTATTGAATCTGCTATTTCGGGTATCATGGAGTATCATGAATATTTATGGTACAAGAAAAGTTTTACTGTTCCAACAGATTGGAATGGGCAAAGAATAAAATTGCATTTTGGAGCAGTTGATTATCTGTGTAAAGTTATTGTCAACGGTACTACTGTTGGAACACATCAAGGTGGATATGATTCATTTGCGTTTGATATTACAGATGCTTTAACAGCATCAGGTGATCAGGAATTAGCCGTTTTGGTTTATGATCCTACAGACAGCAAAGGTTTTCCAAGAGGTAAACAAACATTGTATCCGGGTGGTATCATGTATACATCGGTAACTGGAATCTGGCAAACTGTTTGGTTAGAGCCTGTACCTGATACAAATATTCAAACCATAAAAATGGTTCCTGATATCGATCAAAGTGTATTAAATCTAACAGTGAACACTGAAGGTGTTGCAACTGGTGTTACAGTTACTGCCGTAGTAAAAGATGGTGAAACAACTGTTTCAACTCAAACAGCAAATGCTAATGAATCATTTAATATTTCAGTGCCGAATGCTAAATTGTGGTCTCCAACGGATCCTTTCTTATATGATATTGATATTACCATCGAAAAAGATGGCGCTGTTCTTGATCAGATAGGCAGTTATTTTGGTATGCGAAAAATTGCTATGGTTGAAGAGGAAGGTATTCAAAAATTGTATCTGAATAATGCTTTCCTGTTTCACTTAGGACCATTGGATCAAGGATTCTGGCCTGATGGATTATACACAGCACCTACCGATGAAGCGCTTAAATCAGATATTGAGAAAATAAAGGCTTATGGTTTCAATATGGTTCGTAAGCATATAAAAGTTGAACCACAACGTTGGTATTATTGGGCTGATAAGTTGGGTGTTATGGTATGGCAGGATATGCCTTCGATGAATTCTTACACGTCGAATCCTCAACCGAGAGAAGATGCTGCATTCGAAACTGAGTTGATTCAAATGGTAGAAGAGCATTGGAACAGCCCAAGTATTGTTATGTGGGTTGTATTTAACGAATACCAGGGACAACATGATGTGACTAACTTAGTGAATATGGTAATGCAAATGGATCCAACTCGCATGGTTAACCAGGGAAGTGGTGGTCCATTCGAAAATGCAGGACACATTCTAGATTATCATGCTTATCCTCCTCCAACAGCGCCTGAATCCTCTACACAAGTTCGTGCATGTGGTGAGTTTGGGGGTATTGGTTACAATATCGATGGCCATCTTTGGGATCCATCTCGACTTATGGAATATATTACTGTTGATAACGAAGAAGAATATCTTTCAACTTATGAGGAGTATATGGATCAGCTTACAGTATATAAGACCAATAATGGGTTGAGCGCTGGTGTTTATACTGAGATTACGGATGTTGAAATTGAGCTGAATGGGTTAATGACTTATGACCGTTTGGATAAAGCAGAAATGAGTAGAATATTTGCTGCTAACCAAAAGGTAATCAACAATAATATTTACATCTATGAGTTAGTGCCATCTTCAGAAAAATCACCACAGGTATGGAAATACAGAACTGATCAACCTGCTACAACCTGGTATCAAACAACCTACACCGATAGTCATTGGTCAACTGGTAATGGTGGTTTTGGAACTTATGGAACTCCAGGAGCTGTTATTGGAACAGAGTGGAATACAAATAACATCTGGATGCGTCGTCAGTTTGAATTAGGTGATTTATCATCTGTTAATATGGATGATGTGTATTTGTATATTCATCATGATGAAGCTTGTGAAGTATATATTAATGGAGTTTTAGCAACTTCTTTAACAGGATATACAACCAAATATATTACGGTACCGATATCTGCTGAAGCGAAAGCTGCGTTGATTGAAAACGGAACTAATTTAATTGCTGTACATTGTAATCAAACTGCCGGTGGCCAATTTATGGATGTTGGATTATCATTACGCAGTCTGGATTATCAATATCCAACAGCTATTAATAATCATAAAATTTTAAATGATTTAAATCTTTATCCCAACCCTGTTGAGGATACGATGACCATATCTAAAGAACTTTCAAGTGATGCATATGCAAGTATCATAAATTTGAAAGGTGAGGAAATGCAACAAATAAAAGGTCAGATTGATCATGTTGATGTTTCAGGTTTGAAAACGGGTTTGTATGTTCTAAAAGTGAATGATGGTGGGATAGTGCAGAATATAAAGTTTTATAAAAAATGATCGATTCGTTTTATAAAAAAGAAGTTGTCGTTTGCTTCTTTTTTATAAGTATCATTTTTTGAAATGGGGGTGCTGAAATGGTTGTAGATCCATTTAGCACCCTTTTTTTATTTTCTATGCTTAATGAGTAAAAACACTTTTCTTTTTGTATTAAAAGCAGTTAAATATCTAAATCCAATTCAATGAAATTTTTATTCTCCAAACTACTTTTTCTATTGGTAGCTTCTTTAAATGTAATTCATGTCAATTCTCAGAACAATAATTACATCACCAATCAATCACCTTTGATTGATGTTCCTTTTTATGCCTTGCCTTTGGGCTCTATAAAAGCTGATGGATGGCTATTGAAACAATTGGAACTTCAAAAAGACGGATTGACAGGTTATTCTGAGACATTGTATAGAAGTGCTGATGACCTGGGAGCAGGTTGTGATTGGTTAGGTGGTACCGGAAATAGTTGGGAGAGAGCTCCATATTATGTAAAAGGATTAATAGCTCTGGCTTATACTTTAAACGACGAAACACTAAAAAATCGCACTCAAAAGTGGATTGATTGGTCATTAAATAGTCAGGATGAGAATGGATTTTTTGGTCCGCCAAATAATACGGAATGGTGGCCTCGTATGCCAATGCTCTATGCAATCCGCGATTATTATGATGCTACTCAGGATGCAAGAGTTTTGCCATTCTTTACCAAGTATTTTCAATATGAGTTAAACCATCTGGATGAGGTTCCACTGATTTATTGGGGAAAAGCACGTGCCGGTGACAATATGGAGATTGTTTTATGGCTTTACAATCGCACGGGTGACCAGTTTCTATTGGAATTAGCTGATAAGTTGGAAGCTCAGGCCTACGACTGGACAAATATTTTGAAGGCAAATTATTTCAATGGTTTTGTTGGTGATTTCTATCCAAAACATAATGTGAATGTTCCTCAGGGAATTAAAATGCCGGCTATTTATTACCAGAAATCGCAAAGTGATAATGATAAAATAGCATTTACAGAAGGAACTGAACATTTAATGCATGATCATGGACAACCTGAAGGTATGCAGTCGGGTAATGAAATGCTGGCAGGTAAATCATCATTAACCGGGTTGGAAATGTGTAGTATTGTTGAGCAGATGCAAAGCTGTGAGACAGTACAAATGATAACTGGTGATGTTAGTGTTGGTGACCAGTTGGAAAAGGTTGCATTTAATGCTTTACCAGGTGGGGTTAGCAAAGATTTTAAAGGTTTACAGTATTATACACAGGCAAACCAGGTAAAGAGTGCTGATGGTCATCATGGCTTTGGACAACAATATAATAATGGTTTGATGCCAGGTCCGTATTCAGGTTATGGCTGTTGTCGTTTTAATTTACATATGGGTTGGCCTTATTATGTAAAAACTATGTGGGCAGCGACCAACGATAATGGATTGGCTGCCTTGGCTTACGGACCTAGTGAAGTAACGGCTATGGTTGCTGATCATGTTGAGGTGACAATCAAAGAAACTACAAATTATCCTTTTGCTGAATCTTTGGTGTTTGAATTAACAAGTTCAGAGAATGTTGCTTTCCCATTGAAGTTAAGGATTCCTGAGTGGTGTTCAAATCCTCAGATAACGGTTAATGGTCTAGCTCAGACAAATGTAGTTTCTGGTGAATTTTATACCATCGACAGAACCTGGAGTAATAATGATGTGGTTGAGTTAAGTTTACCAATGGAAATTGTCATTAATGATGAAGTTAATCAGTCGGTAAGTGTTCAACGCGGTCCAATAGTTTACTCATTAAAGATTGATGAAAACTGGTCGGTTAAGAATGATTTTGGAAATGGTTTTAAAGAATATGAAGTGTTGCCACAAACAGCCTGGAATTATGCCTTAATCCTGGATAAGAATAACCCCGAAAATTCGATTACGGTTAACCAACACACAATGCCGGAAAACCCATTTTTGCAATCGACAACTCCAATTACCTTAACCGTAAATGCCAAAAAAACGGATAAGTGGAAATATACAATTAACGGCTTAATGGCAAGTGATCCTCCTTTTGGATCTGTTTCATCTGATTATGCAACTGAACAGGTTGAATTGGTTCCGTTTGGCGCAGAGAATATTAGAGTAACCTGTTTTCCTGTAATTGGTGAAAGTCAGTTGTTGACAGAAACATTTGAAGATGATTTTAATGATGGTAATTACGAAGGATGGGTTGAATACAGTGGTAGTTTTATGACAAGAAATAATGAGTTGATTTCGACCAATACCGTTGGTACACCTGGATCGAAAGCTATTCAGTCAGCCACTTCTTTTGCCGATTTTACATTGGATGTAAGAATGCAGGTTGGGAATACCGGCGATGCAGGAATCATCTTCAGAGCCAGTGATCTTTCATTTAATCCGGACGATTATAATGGTTATTATTTTGGCTTGAGCGCCGAAAGAAATGAATTGATATTAGGGAAGGCCAATGGAGGTTGGCAGGCTTTAAAAATTATATCTAATACAATTAATAACGATACATGGTATAATATCAGGGTGATTGCCGAAGGAAATAATCTAAAGATATTTGTTAATGATATGACCTCTCCAAAAATAGAATTTAATGATGCATCATTTACTTCGGGTAGTATTGGAGTCAGAACCTATTCTGCTTTGGCAAAATGGGACGATATTAAAGTGATAAGCTCATCGGCTACAGAATTAAAAAACGTCTCATCAGATCATAAAATTAAAATTTATCCTAATCCAACAAATGATTCCATTCACATTAATTTTAGTGAATCAGATTTAGGAAAATGTCAGATCAAATTATATTCTGAGGCTGGTAAATTAATGCAATCAGGTAAACGAAATCAGGAAGAAACCGAATTTGTTTTTGATCGCAAAAGAATGAAGGCAGGAACATACATTATAAAAATTGAATCAGATAAGGACGTTGTAAATTCTCAGGTGGTAGTAATTTAGTTTAGTTTGGTAGAGTAACCTTGCAACTGGCGAAGGGTAAATAATTTGTTATCACAGCAAAAAAAGGAATCTTCTGAAAGATACTCCTAAAAGGATTCGCTTAAACGGAGAATAAAAGCCTGAACAAATAGATCATCAGACTAATATTACTCTTTAATATTAGTCTGATGTATACTTTAGATTATATTTAATTAAACACCTATTAAATGAAAAAATCCTTATCCCTAAATCTGTTTCTTTGCTTATGGTCTTGTTTATCTGTTTATTCTCAAGATAAAAAGCCTAATATCGTTATCATCATAGCCGATGATTGTACGCATAACGAGTTAGCGCTTTATGGGGGTAAAAATGTTAATACACCAGCCATTGATAAACTTGCATCAGAAGGTTTAACGTTTAACAAAGCATACGTAACCATGTCGATGTGTACACCCAGTCGTTCTGAGTTGTACACAGGTCTGTATCCAACACAAAGTGGGGTTTGCTGGAATCATGCTCAGGCTCGGGAAGGAACTCAAAGCATTGTTCAATATTTAGGTGAACTTGGTTATAGAACAGGTATTGCAGGTAAATTGCATATTAATCCGATGAAAAGTGTTTTTCCATTTGAATTAGTTGAAGGAGTAGAGCGAAATTGTGTGAGTAATACTGCTAAATACGATTCAAAAGGAATGCATGATTTTGTTACCCGCGATGACAGCCAACCATTTTGTTTAGTTACAGCGTTAACATGTCCACATGTTCCCTGGACGGTTGGTGATCCATCACATTTTAATACGGATAGTTTGATTTTGCCTCCGTACTTTGTTGATACAAAGGAAACACGTATTGCCTATTCAAAGTTCCTGGCCGAAATTGAAGTTTTGGATCAACAGGTGGGTCAAACCATTGACATGCTTAAAAAAGCGAATGTATATGATAATACAATAATCATTTTTACTTCGGAGCAAGGGGCGCAATTTCCTTATTGTAAATGGACCAATTACGATAATGGAGTTCATACTGCATTTGTAGTTAAGTGGAATGGGGTTACTAAACAGGGTAGCAGAACAGATGCATTGATTCAATATAATGATGTTTTGCCTACTTTATTGGATGCATTGGGTAATAAACAATCTGGGTTTGATGGTACAAGCTTTTTACCTGTTTTAAAAGGTGAAACTGATCATCATCGTGATTACGCTTATTTTATGCATAACAATTATCCCGAAGGACCATCATATCCGATTCGTTCCATTACCAATGGAGAATTTCATTATGTCCATAATCTGAATCATGAAAATATTTATGTAGAAAAGCATTTAATGGGACATCCGGTACATTCAGGTTATTGGTCGTCGTGGATGTTAAATATTACGCGCAGCGAAGAAGATTTTAATCGTGTTTCTAACTATATGCTCCGACCTGAAGAGGAATTATATTATACTTCGCAAGATAAATATGAAAGAATCAATTTGGCAGGGCAAAAAGATTACACATCTATCCAAAAGAAGTTGGCCAAAGAATTAAGTAAATGGATGGACGAACAAAGTGATCCGGGCTCTGAACTTGATTCGGAAAAGGAGTTTGAGGCACAAAAAGAAGGACGTCATTTTCAGTTGAAACAGCCTGAAGGTATTAAGTAGTAAATTATGAATAACTAAAATTCATGAATATGAGATATCCCGTTACAGTCATAAAAATTCTTTTTCTTACAGTTATTGCTATCCTAAGTGCTTGTGCAGAGAAACAAAAACAGCAAAGGCCAAATGTTATTCTTATCATGGCCGATGATATGGGGTATTCCGATATTGGATGTTACGGGGGAGATGTTCAAACACCCAATATTGATAAGTTAGCTAATGAAGGGGTAAGGTTTACTCAGTTTTATAATGGCGCCCGTTGCTGCCCTACACGTGCATCCTTAATGACTGGTTGTTATCCCCATCAAACCGGAATTGGTCATATGACTAATACTCCTGAAAATTTCAAACAGCACGATTTGGACGTTGATGAATACCGTGGATTTTTAAATCATAATTGTGTTACCATTGCTGAGGTTCTTAAACAGTCGGGGTATTCAACCCTGATGACAGGAAAATGGCATTTGGGCATTTCAGATTCGACTAAATGGCCATTACAGCGAGGTTTTGATAAGTTTTATGGATGTATCGTTGGAGCTACCAATTTTTTCAAGCCACAATATCCCAGAGGTATAGTGTATATGAATGATACCATCTCAATAAATGATGAAAATTACTACACTACTGATGCCTTTACCGATAATGCTATTCAGTTTATTGATGAATCGGAGAAAGAATCAGGCAAGCCATTTTTCTTATATCTGGCTTATACAGCTCCTCATTGGCCCTTAAATGCTCCCAAAGAAATTGTTGAAAAATATAAAGGTCACTACAAAGAAGGTTGGTCGAAATTGAGATCTGAGAGATATGATCGAATGAAGCAACTGGGTATAATAGATGATAATTGGTTATTATCCGGTGATGATGGTATTGACTGGGATTCGCTTTCGGAGGATAAGAAAAATGAAATGGATCTTCGAAGAGCCATTTATTCTGCCATGATTGATCAGATGGATTATAATATTGGGAAACTGACAGACTATCTCAAACAAAATAACTTGCTGGATAACACATTAATCATTTTTCTGAGCGATAATGGAGGCTGCGAAATAGGAGGTATGTTAGGAGGAGGTCCTGCATCTCAATTGGGAACAAAAGAGGGTTATTTCCTCACTTACGGTAAGGCCTGGGCCAATCTATCAAATACTCCTTTTAAAGAATATAAGCACTGGGTACACGAAGGAGGAATTAGTACTCCATTAATCGTTCATTGGCCGCAACAGACTACTGCAAATGTAAAGGGAAAGTTGGTTTCTCAATATGGGTTTTTACCAGATATAATGGCTACCATTCTGGATGCAACCGGTGCAACTTATCCCAAAGATTATAATGGAAAAAGTATACCCCCTCATTCTGGCAAGAGCTTTTTGCCGGTTGTTAAGGGTAATGAAAAGGAAATCCATACAGAACCTATTTTTTGGGAGCATGAAGGGAATAAAGCAGTACGATTAGGGAACTATAAGTTGGTTTCAAAATGGAAAAATAATGAAACAGCCCAGTGGGAACTTTATGATATGGTTAACGACAGAACAGAGATGCATAACCTGGTAGAATCAATGCCTGATAAAGTTATTGAAATGGAAAAGATGTACTTAAAATGGGCATCTGACAAAAAGGTTTTGCCATGGAACGAAGTTTTACAGAAATATAAATCGAAGAACTAAACCAATTTTATATACTTATGAAGTTTATTTTATTTATCACATTCCTTACATCGCTGGCTAAAGCCGGATTGTTAATTGGACTAGGCATTCTGCTTAAAAATCATTTTGAAACGGTACTGTCAACTCTTATTCGAAAACCTATTCCTGAAGATTTAATAGAGAGGTATAGCTATGAAAAGATGAAAGAAGTTATAAGATGGATTGGAATCTTTGTCATGATTCTGGGAATTGGAATGGCCGTTATCGGTTTATCTACCCTGATTATGGGATTTCAAATGCCAATGAATAATTTCAATTTTAATTTTTAAGAAAGAATTTTGAATTGTTGCTGTTCGTGTTTTTGATCAGCAACAATTCAATTTTATAAAGTATTTTACTTTTCTATAGGTCTCTGGGTATAAGTAACCAGTTTTAATCCCATATCAAAATATTGCCCGCCTGTTGTTTGCTTGCAATGAACTGCAATTACATTTTTACCGGGTTTAATTGCATTCAAGGCTTCGTCACTGATCTTAATTGTTTTGTAATTCGATACGTAGCCTTGTTCTGATGCTGCCAAAACACCATTAATGTATATCTCACAGTCTTCGTCGTAATAAACAACCATGGTTAGTTTATCTAACTCTTCGGTTGAAAGTTCACGAATATCAATGGTTTTTCTTAACCAGATATCAGTTGTATTCCAGTTGGTTTGTTCATTTGAATTAGGAGGATTTCCATTACCAAAACCACTTAAACCAATCTGCCATTCTGAATCATTAAAAGATTGTATTTGCCAATCAGATTCTGGTTCTTTATTGGTGTATTTCCACTCACAGGGTTTTGAAATAGCATCGCTTAAAAAATACTCAGTTTTTTCAACATCCTGATAAATAAGTTTCTCATTTAAAGCTTTTATTTTATCAATATCAACTTTAGGTATTCGATCATAAGTAAGTAGTCCGTTAACCTCTTGTTCCACGTCTGTTAACTGCGTAAAAACGGCTCCACTCATATGGTTTTGTGTTTTGTATTGTAGAAGCATATGAACATACTCATCATAGATCTCTTCCAATTCATCTTGGGAGTTCACTTTCAGCATTCCAACACCTTCACCCGGCTTCCATTCATGCCCCTGCACTTCCAGTGCTATGGCACCGAATTCACCACAAACACCCGCCATACCATAGTTTGGTTCAATAATTTTTGGGGGAGGATAAGAGTGATAATCCAGAATGTCACCTACATAATCATGATGATGATTATCGCTGGCTGCATTTATCAATCGGGTAGGGTCCAGTTTGCGGGTTAATTCAACCATTCTTGTGGTTGGATTAATTCCGTCGGCTGTTTTCTGTCCCTGAAGTTCGTTATAAATGATCCAACTGGTTATGGATGGTACATTATACAAGCCCTCAACCATTCTGATGTATTCTTTCTGGAATTGAAGGGTATCAATCTTTGGTTTATGATGGATATATGAATTAACAGAAGGCATATCCTGCCATACCATTAAGCCCATTTTATCAGCATAATAATACCATCTCATTGGTTCTACTTTCAAATGTTTGCGAACCATGTTATAACCCAGCTTTCTTTGTATTTCTACATCGTAACGAAGAGCTTCATCGGTAGGTGCCGTATACAATCCATCTGGCCAGTAACCCTGATCTAAAAGACCATAGTTATAAACAATTTTATCATTAAGATATACTTTGGTTTTTCCATCCTGTTGTTTAATACCCACCTTACGCATTGCAAAATAGCTATCTACTTTATCCAAAACTTTATCTTTTCTTTTAATCGCAATTTCCAGATCATACAGAAATGGAGTTTCAGGTGACCATAATTTAGTATTTGGAACAGGTAGAATAATATCTGTCCCCGGCATCGATTCTACGGAAGAAACTACTTTACCTTTATCCAGTACTTTTGCCTCTATGGTTATATTATCTAAATTTTCATTGTAAGGTAGTACTTGAAGAGTCAGTTTTTCCTCATCGACATTGGGTGTCATTTTTATTTTTTCAATACCGTTTTTGTCCACAGCTTCCATCCAAACTGTTTGCCATATACCAGTAATTGGTGTATACATGATTAATAATCCATGAGGTGGATTCTCTTGTTTTCCTCTTGGAATACCCTGTTTTTCTGTTGGATCAAAAACACGTACTATCAGTTCCTGTTTGTCTCCCTTTTTGAGGAACGAAGTTATATCCACATCAAAGGCATCGTAACCGCCACGATGTAGCTTAACACTCTCACCATTAATGAAAATTTCAGATTCCCAGTCAATAGCACCAAAATGAAGAATGATTCTTTTTCCTTTCCAATTTTTTGGCACTGAAAATTCTCTACGGTACCACAGTCTGTCATAGTGTTCTTTTATTCCAGAGATAGCTGATTCTACAGGAAAAGGAACCAGAATTTTTTCCGACAGTGTTTTTCCAACTGGTGTTGTATCATCGGCTTTTCCCGGTTCAAATTCCCACAAACCATTAAGGTTCACCCAGTCGTTTCTTACTAATTGAGGACGAGGATATTCAGGCAGAGGATGGTTGATATCGATATCTTTCATCCATTGCGTTGGTAATTCTGCTTCTTTCATTGTCCAAATCTGGCTGAATGATTGAAAGTTAAGACTTCCAAGAACAATGAAAAGTAATGTTGATAATGATTTTAATTTCATGAAAAAAAGAGTGTATAAGATTAAAAGAACACAAATGTCCTTCGTTCAAATATTTACTTAAATGTTATAGATCAACTTATTTTTTGATGAATTTTATCTTTTGACTCAATTGATTCTTAGTCTGAAGATGAATAATATAAACACCAGCTGATAAATTGCCGATATTAATTTGTAAGCTACTATTATCCATGTTTTTATCAGAGTAAACCACAGAACCATTCATATCTGTTATTAAAACAGAATGAATAGCCTCATTACCCTTGATGTTAATAATCTCGGATGCAGGGTTTGGATAAATTCTGATTTCTTCTATTTTGTTTAAAGAAGAAACATCAGTACTGTTATCTTCAGGAAGGAATAATTGTGAAGAAGGAATGATTTCTTTTACTTGTTGCAGGCTTTCCCATTCTAATTTTATATTAGCTCCACCTACTGCCTCAAAGTATTCTACTTTAATATCATATTTCTGTCCAGCATTAAGTGTTATTTTTCCAGAATATTCAATATCCCAGTCAGATATCCATTTATCGATGATCAGCTGGTTATCAACCCAAACGCGTCGACCATTATCTGATGTAATATAAAATGTGTATTCGTCAGAATAGAGAGGTTCTATTTGACCTGTCCAACGTATCGAGTAATAGTCATTATTAATACCTGAAAGGGGAGAGGCTGTGCCCCAATTAAAGTATATGTTTGGGTCGATACGCTCTGAAATTAGCGTATTGAAGCTACTACCATTGTAATATTCTCCTAAAAGGCCGTTTCCTCTCTCTGGATTTGTTGATTTAATAAAAACAAATTGATTTAAATAACAACTGCTGCCAGTTCCGTTATAAACCAGGTATATATGATGAAGACCTTTAATATTATTCACATTACATGAAATAGTTTCATAAGTGTTGTAATCAGCAGTAGGTGTTATATCAGCAGTTCCGATCAGCTCACCGTTTTCATTATCAAGCCTTATTTCTATGGTTCCTGTATTATTGCCCGAAGCAATATATAAATCAATTTGTGATGGACCGGTTGTTCCAAAGTTCAGATTATGAAAACCTACCCAATTATTGTTTCTTATTTGTAATGATTTGTCACTGGCTGGTCCGTCAACCATAAAAGAACTTGCTATGGCATCAAAATCCTGAGGTAATATTGGTTGATAAGGATCTTGTTCGGTATCTAATGATATAGGACAGTTCATTAGCAATGAAACAGCCGTAGAAGCACTGAAAGCTTTTGGTAAGTCTGTTTCTGAAGTTTTGGTTCCCCACAGTGTATGAATAATACCCTGGCTGTTGCGATTATTGTAGGCTACTTTTGCATTTAGCTGCAACCATGGAATATAATCTGCCCGGTTAAATTCCTGCAGATATTTGCGGGCATATCTCATGTATATTCCTTTGAATCCTTCCAGGTCATTGCCACTTTCGGTGTTAATTACTGAGTTATTAAACATGTTTCGGGTATAATTAGCAATTTGATTGGCATGTTTTAAATATTCAATGTCTTTAGTGTATTGATACAGCATTGTAACTGCCCCCAGATATGTACCCTGGTTATAGGTCGATGCCCAATAATTGGTATTAACCTCACCTGTTTCGTTTACATAATAGGCATCAAAAACATGGCCATCGTTGGTGTCAAACAAACGACCTTTTGACCATTCAAAAAGTTCAATGGCTTTGTCATAGTAGGTGTTGTCGCCCGTTGCCTTTGCCAGGTAGCAGCATGCTACCATTGCCGGGCCATTAATACATGCATTTTTGGTTCGGGTGCCTTGTTTCCATATTAAACCATTTCCTAATAATTCATCTGCAGTATGAGCTCTTTCATACATCATGTCGAAGTTAGCCTTAGCTACATTTAAATAGGTGGTTGTTCCTGTAAAATTATAAGCTCTCAAACAAGCCAAACACATCCATGTTATATCGTCATTATACTCATTCCAACTCCAGTCTGTTCCTTCCCGGGTTACAAATTCATTGTACATTTCCTTGAAAAGAAGTATATAGTCAAAATTACCGGTGACTTCAAAAGCATCATCAACGATCTCAAGCATTTCTGCGTTGCCCCAGAAACCTTCGTTAATAAATACCTCATTGTCGCCTCTTGGTTCGTAATATGTATTTATCCATGCATCAAAAGATTCAGTTGTTGCAACGGTTGAAGGAGCCGAATTAGATGGTTCCTGAATGGTAAATTTCCATTTCTCAGGTGTGGTTAATTGACTTAATTGTACAGGCGAACCTTCAGCTGTTGTCTCTTTTATGCATAAAGAATAAGTTTGAACAGGTTGAAGTTGTATGTAAAACGTATTGTCGTTATTACCAGAATCAGTTATTAGCCATTTTGCAATGCTGCTGCTGAAATCAGCTTTCTGCACTGCACCTCCGCTGTTAGATGTAACAACTAAATTACTTGCCAGATTTACTAAATTGAAAGTGTTATCATCAATCTTTTTTAATTTCCATTTTTGAGCATCTGATTGTGTATCAGTCCAGATTACAATTTTACTACCATCGTTTAATGATGAATTTTCAACACTCATTACTTTACCCGACTTAACAGATTCAATGGTATAAATACTGCCGTCCTGAAGTGGCTGCGTTTGAGCATTTGAATAGCCCCAATAGCATGATTGAAGGATGATAAAGATTAATAATTGAGTAGTAGATTTTTTAAGGATCATAGTAAATGTATTAGCTGTTTAATTCAATATTATTGATATACCCAATACAATATGAGACCTTAATTTGCTCATAAGAAAATGAATAAACGATTGATAAAAAGAAAACCAACCAGATAATCATGTTTGTTGAATATCTGATTGGTTCAATATTAAATATTACTCAACTAATTATTTTTTTATGAATTTGAAGGTTTGCGGTACTTCATCGGAATGAATCATTAAGAAGTACATACCTTTAGCTAGTGATTCTGTATTGATTGATTTTCCGAGTGATTGCAATACCTTACATCCTTGTAGATTGTAAATTTCCAATTGAGTTGGTTCATTCAATGCATCAATAAATAATGTGTTAGAAACCGGATTTGGGTATATTTTTAACCCGGTAGTTGGCTTATTAGAAATTTCTGTAGGTAATTCAGAATATAACTGACTTTGTGGTACTATTTCCTTAACCTCTTTACTACTGCTCCAGTAAAATTTGATATTAGCTCCACCTGTTTCTTCAAAATATTCTAATTTGATATCATATTTTGTCATCTCCTGCAGGTAAATGGTTCCTGTATAAACAGTTCCCCAGTCGCCAATCCATTTATCAATTACCAGCTGATTGTTAACCCATAATCGTCTTCCATTGTCACTGTCGATGTAAAATGTATAAGTTCCCGAATAACGTGGTTCTATATATCCGGTCCATCTTACAGAGAAATTGTCAATACTAACTGGTGCTCCCGGGGTTGATTCACCCCAATCAAATTTAATTTGCGGATCTATTTGGGTGTATTGTAACGATGAGAAATTGGTACCATTAAAATATTCACCTTTCAAACCATTTCCAGTTCCCTCGCGATTTATTGTCTCTTGTAATATCCATTTTCCTAAATCCTGATCAATGTTACTGTTCATCTGAACATTGGCTTCAATGCTATTACTTGCAGCATTAATTACTTTTCCACTATAGATTGAAACAAACTTATATGTATTATCGCCAGCCGGAACAGCAATAAATTTCTGACTTAAAGATCCGAAGTCTTTCCACTGATGAACGTTGGCATTTTCTTCTATACTTGTTTTTGCTATTGAAACCATCATTTTACTGTGGCGAGCCATCAACTCATAAACACCATCTCCTTTATGGAAAAAATGAAAAACCTGGTTGTTGTTATTCAGAAAACTATATTGTTGAATCGTTGTGTTATAGTCGGTTGCAGATTCGCCTCCTCGAACATCCATGTAGTAATTGCTGGATTTATTTTTGAGGAAGAATGCACCTGAGATTGTAGGATCACCATTGGCTCTGATTTTTATTGAACTTGTTCTGTTGTTCCAGTCAGAAGTATTATCACTCATAAGAATAGCTGATAGATCAGCTTCATCAGAAGTGATTTCAATAGAGTCAACGGCAAAGTTATCTTCATCAAACAGAATGGCTTTAAATCCTTCCATTAATTGAATGGATGATATTTCATCAGACGACATACCCAGCTCAGCTAATTGGCTTTCAGTATAGGTTCCGATTTTTAATCCGGCAGAAAATCCATTGTTATTTGTTTCGTCATAAACTGTAACAACACCAGTTGTTGAGATAGGCTGTGCATAGAGCTGCGTGAATGGCACTATTTGACGAAGTTGTGATACGCTTTCCCATTCTAATAAACACATACTGTTACCAGAACCTTCGGCATATTCAATACTGATATCGTATTTTTCGCCGGCTGAAAGTGTTATGTTGCCTGATTTGGTAGTGGTGCTTTCTCCATCTGATGAATCGAATAATACAGAACCATTAACCGTAAGTTTGGTGCCTCCGTCAGAAGTGATGAAGAATGTATAATCATCGGAATATAGAGGTTGAATCTGTCCTGTCCACTTCGCTGAGAATGTTGTTGAATTCGTTGGAGTACTCAATCCCCAGTCAAAATCAATTTTGTTATCGACCTTTGCATCTGTTAAATTTCCAAAAATATTATCGTTATAATACTCAGCATTAAGCCCGTTACCTGTTCCTACTGGCAAACCACCAATATTTTTCTTAATCAGCCAAACGAATTCATCAGGAGCAACAACCCGGATATTAGGATTAAGTTTACTGATAACGTTTGCTACATCATGTGGATTCATTGTCCAGATGTGAACCGGAACCAGACTGTATCCTTCTTCTGAATGGATGTCGGTTGATTGGGTATTTAATAAATCAGCTAATCGTTGAGCAATCACATCCTGAGTTTCTGCGCTACGATCTTCCGAATTACCCCAAAATACATACCGGCCACCTATGCTTGGTTTACCTTTATACCAGCTTATTGCCCCATGCATTCCCTGATATTGTTGTCCGTAGGTATAGTAAAACAATGCGTCAATATTACTTTGCTTAAGATATTCATCGGGATTATGGGCGCCATCATCTGTATCAATCACATTAACAATGTTCATGTCGGCTTTTCTCATAAACTTGTTAAGTTCAGCGCAATGATCAGGATTATTCGGACTTAAGCTGGGAAAATAATAGCCCAAACCGGATGGAGAAGCAATAGCTACATTACGTCCTTCAAGTGTAGTTTGAAGTCCCTGCACCAAGTCATTATAAATAATCGGGGTTAATTCAGTCAGGGCAGGAGAGAGAGTCCAACCTAAATTAATATGACTTTGATTTTCATTTTTCCAGGTCCATAAGTCCCAATAAGCGGAACCAACTGGCCACGAAATATTATCCCCATCCGAAATTACGAAACAAACGGTGTGAACATCTTCTTTTGATTCATATGGAGTGATCACTTCCTTCTGTTTCTTAATGGGAACATCAATATTTGTAAAGGTTGCCAGGTTTTTCAATCCTCCTGAAGGGATTATTTTATATGAATTTTCAGATATTCGGCCTACTGAACCATCTTCGGAAACCCACCAGCCATAAAACATTGCTCCCGGGTTTAGAAAATTATATACACTGTCGGTCAAACTTCCGTTAATGTTAGAATCATAAAAACGAATTCCACCAGTATAAGCAGTGTAATCAACCAAACCAGTCCAATCGTCTGGCGAAAGAAAGAAGGCAACATCTTTGTTATAAAGATCTTTATAATTCATATAAGCCCATAGTTCATTTTTGCCGGTGACATCCAAAACTTTAGTTAGACCTGCAGTAATGGCTTTTGATTCAATATCTGTTGGAATGGCAACTGCATTAAAAATACCTGAAAGCGAAGCCGCAACATTAGAACTTCTACTTTGTGGATCACATAAGATGTAACCGTCCAATTTGCTTTTAAAAAACCTTAGGATATTAGTAAGATTATTACTGGTTATGGAATAATATTTAATGTCTAAATCTGAATTTTTAACAATCTCTTCATGAAAATATTGTTGTTGCAAAATCATCGGTTTGGTTCTGGCCAGAATACCACTTAGTGATCCAACAGTGAACTGTTCCGAAGCCGACATATTTCTATCAGCAATAAAAAGTGTGTCGGGCATGCTACTTGCCTTAAAAGGACTGCCCTCAACCCTGTCTATGGTTTGAGCAAAACTAATGGATGATAATATTAAGCTGAATAAAAGGGTAATTGTGATTTTTTGCATATAAGTGGTTGTTTTAAATAAATATTGACAATGCTGTCACTTAAAATCTAACTTATATACACTTAGAGCTTAATATATACTCATTCAACAAGAGAGTATTTTCTAAAATGGATTTTACATTTTTGATCTATGAGAAACAAAAAAAGCGCTTAAAACTTTCGTTTAAAGCGCTTTTGTACCCGAGGCGGGACTTGAACCTATCTCTTAATTCGCTTAATACCAATGTTATATTATTGTCAAAATAATGGGTCTCGTTATGGTCTCATTAATATTATTTGACTTTAAACAAATATATTTAAAATTTAGGCTTACGCAACATTTGAATCAGATGACAATAATAAAAGAAAAATAAAATTTATTAAAAATAAATTTTTTTGTAGCACTCATGGTATAGACCTTACTTCTGGGCTGAAATACTTGAAAAAGTAAGACAAACTGATGAAACTGGAATAGATAATGGGCAATTACAGATGAATTTTGTTAAAAATACTTGTGATGCACTGCAATATGACTTAAGTGATTTCTTTATTAAAACAGGGATGCTTAAGGTGATTGATAAATCAATAGATGATTATGGAATTGCACAAAAAACGATTACTCAAGCTATGATCGATGATGTTATAAACTATGCTTCCCAATATTCAAAGCCTGATTGTGATAACATATTCTATATCAGTGGCAATTCCATTGATGCATTTAAATATAGACGTCAAGTTGAAGGGGCGTATAATGTAGGGGTTAGTGGAACAACTACCAAATCAATTTCCCATTCAAACTGGCAAAATGTAGTAGTCTTTGAAACCTATGCTGACAATAGGCTTACAAACATAACCATGGTTGGTACAGGAAGTGCAAGTAACATTATTTCCAAAGTGCCTTACCCATCTGGTTCAACACGGATTGAAGCTATAGGCTATGATGGGGAAAAAGTTTTAGTAACTGGTGCTAGATAACCTCAGTAACATTGGTCTTCATATGGATACAATAAAATTATTGAAGAAAGAAAATGAAAAAAATAAACCTTACCTTATTTGTTTAAAGGGTGCATGGTAGTTTTGTACATCTTAGCACTCCAGTATTTGTCCTGGTGAGTTTAGACAACTAGTTGCATTTCTATGTAATGACTGGTTTTATTGGATTGATATAACCGATAACCGATTAGCTTTTGATACAGCCGGAGCGCTTTACTGATAGGAAGAGTATTAGACCCTTAAAGTTTATTTTCGAACTTAGTAATTAGGAGATGTCAAACTGGATTTGTGGTATAAGAACCTAATGAACCGGCAGGTGTTAATCTGCTTTGTTGGCTAAAAAGGTATTTGTAGTTAAGAAAATTAGTTGATAAATAAATATTTATGCAAGCAATTGATAAACCGAGATATGCCAATGAGATTTTAAAAATTCCCTCAAAAAAGGAGTAAGCGAAAGCTTTAACTGGATTGGCATCATCACAAAGTTTAATGACAATTTTGGGATTTTATCACCTCGTTAACATGTGGTGGAGTGGAATTACAAAACCAGCAGGTTCCTTCAGACTCTAAAAAGTGTGAATATTTATATTAAGCGTAATTAAGTGCTTTGCTCAAAAGTAGACTTTAAAGTAGCTTGCCTTTGGACACAATGTGGCGGATGACATCAAAATGAAAGAATTAAAAGAGAAATTTACTCCTAAGTTTTTAAATGATTTGGTGAGATGGCAATCAGGTAGGAGTCCATGGCGAACTACAACTTTTATGACAACAGGGAATCTAAAAATTAATGACTGAGAGTGCTATATATATGGTTAATAGTTATATTATAATTGGATCAATGTATGCATGACTCACACCTGAAATGAAAAGGATATTTAAGATTGACATATTGTACTAATTAAGTATGACAGGCCATTAACCGTAAATGCTTTTTTGATTATAAAAAAAACTGAATAAAAGTTTCTGTGTTTGATGTTTGCAGGTGTTTGCATGAAAATGAGTGGATTTATGATTAATAAAAGACATAATAATATTTTATGAAAACAATTGTAATCGGATTGATTGTGTGCTTGTTTGCGCAATATAACAAAGCCTCGGCACAGCTTGAGGGGTACATTTATGGTGATAAAAATGCACCTTCTGGTAAAGAGTGGGAATCACCAGCGCATATTGCCCATAATAAAGAACAACCCCGAGCTACTTTTTATACATTTAAAAACGTTCAAAATGCACGTAAGGTGTTACCTGAAAATTCAACGTATTGGAAATCTCTTGATGGAGTCTGGAATTTTAATTGGGTTGAAAGACCGGATTTACGACCTGTAGATTTTTACAAGGTTGATTATGATGTGAGTAAATGGGATGAAATTCCAGTTCCTTCTAATTGGGATGTTGTGGGTATTGGTAAAGATGGTAGTCAAAAATATGGAACGCCTATCTATTGCAACCAGCCTGTTATTTTTAAGCATACTGTAAAAGTCGACGACTGGAAAGGAGGGGTGATGCGTGAGCCAGCTAAAGATTGGGTGACCTATAATGCGCGTAATGAAGTGGGTTCTTACCGACGTGAATTTGAAATTCCGGAAAATTGGGATGGACGTGAGATTTTTGTTCAATTTGATGGCGTTGATTCTTTTTTCTATCTCTGGGTCAATGGAAAATATGTGGGATTTTCAAAAAACTCACGTAATGTAGCAATTTTCGATATTAGCAAATACCTATCTAAAGGTAGTAATGTTATTGCTGTTGAAGTTTACCGTAACTCTGATGGATCTTTTCTGGAGGCGCAGGATATGTTCCGCTTGCCTGGTATTTTCCTTACTGTACAATTATATTCTACTCCAAAGGTGCAGGTTCGTGATTTGTTCGTCCTGCCGGTATTAGATGATAATTATGAAGATGGTTCTCTAAAGATTTCTGTGGATATTCGTAATTTTAATAAAAAGGCGGCTAAAGGTTATAGAGTCGATTATTCATTATTTGCTAATAAGCTTTATTCAGATGATAACGAATTGGTTGAAGGAGCAGTGGCATCAGTATCGATTCCGGTAGTAAATGCTATAGCTCAAACGACTGTTACAACAGTAATGCAGGTGTCTTCGCCTAAGCAATGGTCAGCAGAAAATCCTCATCGCTATACTCATGTTGCCGAGTTAAAAGATAATAAGGGTAAAGTTGTAGAAACCGTATCGACTTATACCGGTTTTCGAGAAGTGATTATTCAAAACACCTCAGCTGAAGATGATGAATTCGGGTTGGCTGGTCGTTATTATTATATTAATGGAAAGACGGTCAAACTAAAAGGAGTTAACCGTCATGAAACACACCCTGAAACCGGGCATGCGCTAACGCGTGAGAAGATGAAGAACGAAGTAATGTTAATGAAACGTGCTAATATTAATCATGTTCGAAATTCGCATTACCCACCAGCTCCTTATTGGTACTATCTTTGCGATAAATACGGTATTTATCTTGAAGATGAAGCCAATATTGAATCGCATGAATATTATTATGGCGAAGCCTCACTTTCGCATCCCCTAGAGTGGAAAAATGCGCATATTGGTCGTGTGATAGAAATGGTTCAACAGAATAAAAACTATCCATCTATCGTCATTTGGTCGCTTGGTAATGAAGCCGGCCCGGGTAAAAATTTTATATATGCATACGATGCTCTGAAAGAAGTCGATTTGTCGCGACCTGTTCAATATGAACGTAACAACAGTATTGTTGATATGGGTTCTAATCAGTATCCATCTATCGGTTGGATGAAAAGTGCGGTAACTGGTAAGATGAATATTAAGTATCCGTTTCACATTTCTGAATATGCTCACTCAATGGGTAATGCCTGTGGTAACCTTATTGATTATTGAGAGGCCATTGAGTCGACTAACTTTTTCTGTGGTGGAGCCATTTGGGATTGGGTTGATCAGGCTATTTATAATTATAGACCAGACGGTACTCGTTATCTCGCCTATGGTGGTGACTTCGGTGACAGACCTAACAGCGGACAGTTTGTAATGAATGGAATCCTGTTTGCTGAGCGAGATTTGAAACCCCAGTATTATGAAGTAAAAAAAGTATATCAGAATATTGAAGTGAAAGTATCCGATATCAAAAAAGGGACTTTTGAAATATTCAATAAATATTATTTTAAATCGCTGGCTGACTTTGATTTAAAATGGTCAATCTGGGAGAATGGTAATCAAATTAAAGAAGAACAGCTTGATTTAACACCCATAGCTGCAAGAACCAAAGAAATCATTAACCTTCCTTTTAATGTTGAAGATTTAAAAGCTCATTCCGAATATTTCATAAAGCTTCAGTTTGTTCTGAAGAAGGATCAGCCCTGGGCTGAGGGTGGCTATGTTCAGGCAGAAGAGCAATTTTTACTAAAAGAAAAAAGTAATGTGCTTTCTATTGCAGATGTTGTTTTATCTAATGTAGATGATAAACGTTTGAACATTGAAAATGAAAACCATATTATGCTTGTTAAAGGGGAAAACTTTACTGCTAAATTTAATTATAAAGATGGTTCACTATATGGTCTGATATATGATGAAATTACAATCATTAAAGATGGAAACGGGCCGAAGCTTGATGCATTCAGAGCTTATGTTAATAACGATACCTGGGGATATAGTAAATGGTATGAAAAAGGTCTTCATAATTTGAATCATAGGGCAGTTGGTTCAAAAGTCTGGGCTAATGAAGATGGGAGTTTGACGGTTTCTTTTACCGTAATTTCACAAGCTCCCAATGCTGCTCGTCAGCATGGTGGTACAAGTGGTAATAGTCTGTCTGTTGAGGAAATTTTAGATCATAAATTTGGTGAGAACGTCTTTCATTTTGTAACAAATCAGATTTGGACAGTCTATCAGGATGGATCAGTGGAGCTTCAGTCAAATATTACCAGTAATGAACCCCAGTTTGTGCTCCCTCGACTTGGTTATTCAATGACTATTCCTAAAGAATATTCGAAATTTACATATTACGGTCGTGGACCAATAGGTAATTATAACGATCGTAAGACAGCTCAGAATATTCAGAAATATAAAAGGACTGTTGGTGAAGAATTTGTTATTTTTCCTAAACCACAGGATATGGCTAATCACGAAGAAACACGCTGGTGTGCCTTAACTAAAGATACAATGCAGGGTATCAGAGGAGTCGTATTTATTGCCACAGGCGATATGACTGTTAGTGCGCTTCCATATAGAGCACAAGTGATGGCAACTGCGGCTCATATTTATGAACTTCCTGAACCAGGTGATATCACACTTCATCTTGATGCTAAAGTTACCGGCCTTGGAGGTGCAAGTTGTGGACAAGGTGGCCCATTGAAGCACGATCGTGTTTATGCCGGTCAGCACAACTTTGGATTCATTATTCGACCTGCAGGTTTAAATTTGGATCAAATAGCTAATGTGTCCTCTTCGGGTGAAGTACCAATTGCCATTACCCGTTCAAGTACCGGGGTTGTAAAAATATATTCAAGTAAAAAGGATGCAATAATTTGTTATTCTGTTAATAATGGCATCATATGGGATTACAATGAAGAAATGCCATTGCGAGAAGGGGGAATAGTTAAAGCATGGTATAAAAATCATAAGAACTCAGAAGTGTCTATGCATTTTAATAAAATTGAAAATATTGAAACAACAGTAGTTTTTGCCAGTAGTGAAGAGCCAGGGAGTGCAAATGCAGCTAAGAATTTGGTTGATAGCAACCATTTAACAATGTAGCATACCATGTATTCTGTTACTGTTGCTCAGTATCCGCATTGGGTTGACTTAGATTGTGGGGAAGTAAAATCAATCAAAGGGTTTACTTATTTACCTCGTCAGGATGGAGGGAGAAATGGTGATATTAAGGATTATACAATTCATGTGAGTGAAGATGGCAAAGAGTGGGGGGAACCTTTATTTAAAGGTAGTTTCTCAATAGATAAAAAAGAGAAACGTGTTCTTATTAATAAACCTGTAAAAGCACGTTTCATCCGTTTTGCAGGTTTAAGTTCTCAGAACGGACAAGATTTTTCTGGTGGGGCTGAATTTAGAGTTCTTGCCGAATAATAGACATTTAAATCAGGTATTGATTGGTTAAAAATGGTTAAGATAATTTATTAGTTGATCGGTAATATAGTTAATGATGGAAACAGGAGAGGTTAATTTTAGAGTTAACCTCTTTGTTTACTTTCGTCTCGATTTATTTAAAATACCCTCTAAAATGTCTGTCAAGGTGTTTTCTCATTGCATTTCTTAATTTTGTTGCACTTCCATTTTTTAAAATTTTTACTAAATCTTGATGAGAAACCCATTTAGAGTCATGTTCAGGACTTTCAATTAACCGAGAATCATAAACATATCTAAACGCAGGCAAAAGAATTGTTTGAAAATCCAATAATGTATTATTGCCAGAGATTTGATATAGTTTTCCATGAAACTTGACTTCATGATCGATATCAAACAATACCTCTTTGGTAGAATCAGGTTCGAACTTAACAATTTCTTCCAATTCTTTAATATCATCTGGTGTTGCTCTTTCAAATATTAAATCACTCATCCCAATTTCTATTACTAGTCGAAGTTCAAATATATCTTTTAAAGTTGCTTGATCCAGGATATTGGGGATTAAGCTTTTCCTTAATAAAAAAAGTAAGTCAGGACTTTTTATAGTCGATCCTTTTCGTTTGGTTGATTCTATTAGTCCAATTGTCTTAAGTCTATTAAGCGCCTCTCGAATTACTGTTCTTGAAACGCCTAACATTTTTGTTAACTCTAATTCTTTTGGTATTTGATCTCCAGGATTTAATTTTTCAGAAATTAATAAATCAATCAATATCTGTTCAACTTTATCTACAAGACTGCTTGAATCTACTGCTGTTATATTAAGACTTTTTTTATAGGTATCAGTCATTCTATTTATTTCTAATTTTTTTTACAAATTTTAATAAAAACTTTGAATAAAAAAATAAAAAGTATATTTTTGAAATGAATTATGTATGACATAATGCATTAAATTTGAATTTATGAAAAAGAAATTTATTAAAAAAAGAGTAGGTTTAGTTATACTGCTTTTCCTTTTGATTGGGAGTAGTATAGGGGCGCAAAACCTGATAACAGGTGTGGTAAAAGATGCAGGAGGTGAACTTTTACCTGGTGTTTCGGTGTATGTAGAAAACACCACAAACGGAACAATTACTGGTATTGATGGGACATACCAGATCTCAGCTAATGCAAATGAGTCACTTGTTTTCTCATTTATTGGCTTTCAAACGCAGGTTATTGCGGTGGGTACACAGCAAACCATTAATGTCACTTTAGTGGAAGAGTTGAAACGATTGGATGAAGTGGTGGTAACTGGTTATACTACTCAGTCAAGAGCTGAAATGACCACATCAATCGCAAAATTGGATACTAAGGTGTTGGAAAGTGCGCCGCGTTCAAATGCTGCAACTGCGTTGCAGGGTACCATTGCTGGTTTGCAGGTTACTCAGACAACAGGACAGCCTGGCTCAACTCCAAGTCTGGTGTTACGCGGGGGAACCAGTTTCGACGGAAAAGGAACGCCACTGATTTTAATTGATGGTGTACCAGGTTCATTCTATGCCTTGAACGCCGATGATATTGAATCAATGGAAGTGCTTAAGGATGCAGCTTCAACAGCTGTGTATGGAGCGCGCGCTGCCAATGGTGTTATTTTGGTGACGACTAAAAAAGGAAAGAAAGGTAAGTCAAATGTGACGTTCAGATCCAAATTCACAACCAATAAGCGTCGCGAAGATCCAATGGAGTATCTGGGTGCGGCCGATTATGTGAAGTTTAATCGTTTAGGCGTACGAGCAGCTCAGGATGTAATGGGTTATGCATGGCTGAACCAGTTTTTGACCGGCGCTCATGCTGCTGCTACTGGCAACAATGCTACCAACTCTATTTATACAACTATGTATCTGACAGATGATAACAAATACTTGTTGAATTATGATGGATGGCAAACCATGGATGATCCATTAGAGCCGGGGAAAACGCTGCTTTTCCAGGAGAATAAAATGAACGAACTGTTTTACCAGGAAAGCTACGGACAGGATTACAGTTTGTCGTTTGATGGAGGTAATGACAAAGGAACGTATTACCTGGGCCTTGGTATGCTCGATGACAAAGGATTGGTATTTGGTTCTGCTTTTAAGCGTTACTCAGGAACGTTTAATGCATCTTATAATATTTCTGATAATTTTAAAGTGTCATCTAATATTATCTATGCGCATTCTAATCAAAACTTGCCATACGATAGCGAATACAATTTATTTCAACGTACTGCAGGTTTAGCACCAACTTCTCGTATTTATAATAACAATCCTGATGGAAGCTTGTCTGACGAATACCAGCCAGGTACTTATTTGGGCTTTGGTAATCCACTGTATTACAAAGATAAGTTTGTACGCACCAACCTTGAGCAGCGTTTAACAGCATCTGTTCAGATGGACTACAAGTTTCTGAATGATTTTACATTGACAGTTCGTGGCAGTCATTTCACGATCAATAACTCCAATGAGGCGTTTAACAAAGCTTACTTAAGTTCTGGCCGATTAAATACCGATCGTAAATCGTCAGTGTCTCATGATAGAATGATGCGTAATCAGGTGACCTCAATGCTAAACTATAAAAAGCGTATTAACGATGTACATAACATTAATGCGTTAGTTGGCTTCGAATATTTTAAGGAGAAGGAATTTGAGTTTGATGCCGCCACACGCTTGTCGCCAACAGACCTGATTTATACCATGAATGTGGGTTCTGAAGCTTCAGGTATACCTTATTCGTATCATACAGGATATGAGATTGCCTCTGTTTTTGGACAGGTTAACTACGATTACGATTATAAGTACTTACTGGGCTTAACCTTCCGTCGCGATGGAGCCAGCCGATTGGGAAATAACAAGTATGATTTTTTCCCGGGCGTATCGGTGGGATGGAATGTACACAACGAAGAGTTTTACAAAGACTCTAAAATGAAATCGATTGTGAGCAGCCTGAAGCCACGCTTGAGTTATGGAGTAAATGGTAACATTGAGGTGCTATCTAACTTTGGCGTGTTCGGAACCTATGCTACATCAAATGTTTATGATACTCAGGCAGGTTATGTAAACAACCGTTTGCCTTTATTAGATCTGAAATGGGAGCGTTCAACAACTTTCAATATCGGATTGGATGCAGGGTTTCTTAATAACCGCATCACGTTGATGGCGGACTATTTCGTAAGAGATGTCAAAGATAAATTAGCAGGATTGACCTTGCCTTTATGGACAGGTTTCTCATCTATTACTACTAATAATGGAACACTTCGCAATAAAGGTTTGGAATTGCAACTCAATGCCGATGTGATTAAAAACAAAGATTTCAACTGGAATTTAGGAGTAACCTACTATTCAGTTAGAAATTACGCACACAAATTACCAGCTAATGGAGTTGATAATAACCGTCAGGGAGGAACAGAGATTTACGATGCAGCAACTGGCGAAACAAAATATGTTGGTGGACTACAAGAAGGTCAGCGCGTTGGTTACGATTTGATTACAGCGTATGTATTTGATGGCGTTTATCAAACGCAGGAGGATATTGATGAACATGCCGATCGAACTGTTGAATTCGCTTATCGCAAAGACACGCGTTTTCTGGGTGATGCACGTTGGAAGGATTTGAATAACGATGGCGTTATCAACCATTTGGACCGTAAAGTGATTGGCCGCACAACTCCTGATTTTGTTGGGGGTATGACATCGAACTTGAGTTATAAGAACTTTAACCTGTTTGTTAAAACTGATTTTGCTGTTGGGCATTACATTATTAACGGCCGCCGTGTTAAAGGGATAGCTCAAACTCAGGGTAACCAAAATGGACCGATTGAAATACGTGACTCGTGGACACCAGAAAATCCTACTTCAAATATTCCGATTTTCACTTTAGTGGATCGTCAGCGTAATCACATGGCTGCAGGTGGCGATCAGGGGTCTATTGACAACAGTAGTTCACGAATGTGGGAAAAAGGAGATTACCTGGCATTGCGCGAAGTGACATTGAGCTATAATCTTAGCGGAGCTATCGCCAATAATGTATTCCAGAATATTCGTCTGTACGTAACCGGAGCCAACCTGGCCTATTTCAATGGTTTTTCTGGCAGCTCACCTGAAGTAACCAGCGGAGGAATTGATTCGGGTCGCTTCCCGCTACCTCGTACTTATACTTTAGGTTTAAATGTTACTTTCTAACTTTTAATACAGTTTAAAATGAAGCAATTAAAATATATAGCACTACTTCTGGTTGTGACCTTGTTGGGCTCATGTGAGTTGGATATGCAACCTGAAAGTGAATTAACCTATAATGGTTTTTGGGATACGGAAGAAGCGGCTCGTGCTGCTCATGTGGGAATTTTCTCTAAATACAGGGATTATGCCTACACGCTTTGGCAAATGGGTGAATTACGCTCTGATGTTTGGGGTGGTAAAACAATTGAATCGCCATCCGGCCAGGACTTGATTGATAATAACATTAGCACAACTATTGTACACTTTAATAACTGGGCCAATTTTTATGGTTTGATGCACTATATCAACGATTTCATTGTTAATGCGCCTAAAGCTCCATTTAAGGATGAAGCTGAACTGAATCATTTACTTGGGCAGGTGTATGGTTTACGAGCTCAGGTATATTATACTATGCTAAAAGCCTGGGGCGATGTGCCAATTACTACAGAGCCATTGCTAGAGGTGGATTTGGAAAAACTTAAGAAGCCCCGTTCACCTAAAGCAGAGGTGATGAGCCAGGTAAAGTCGGATATCGAAAGTTCGTTGGAACATTTTGGAAGTGACAATAGCCAGTGGAATGGCAAGAATGTATATTGGTCCAAGGCAGCAACTTTAGTACTAAAAGGTGATGTATACTTGTGGTCGGGTAAGGTACTTGGAGGTGGCGATGCTGATTTTACAACAGCTAAAACGGCTTTATCGCAAATTACAGGACACGAACTGGTTCCATTTGAACAACTGTGGGGACAGGGTAATGAGTTTAATAACGAGTTTATATTTGCATTTGATTATCAGCAGGATCAAGCAGGTAACTTCTACGGTAGTTTTACAGGCCGTATGGTTGATGTAGCCGGCTTATTTGATGAAACAGGTGCTTCTTTGTCTGATTTTGTAGTGAATGGAGCCAGTCGTTTCGGACCATCAGATAAAACCAATCTCATTTTAGAAGATTTGGATGATATGCGCCGAACTACTTTTATTAAATTGTATGATGATGGCACCAACCATATTCCGTTTACGCCAGACAATGCTAATTACCAGGCTGCTATTCTGAAAAAGTTCCTTGGCATTATTGGTGACGATGGCTCACGTTTTAACTACAACAATGTGCCACTTTATCGCTATGCCGATGCTTTATTATTATTGGCCGAAGCAAAGAATAACCTGGGAGAAGATCCTTCAAACGAGATGAATCTGGTTCGTCAGAGGGCTTATGGCGACAACTTCAGTGGACATGAATTTGCAAATGGTACAAAAGCAGAAAATGCCAAAGCTATCTTGGATGAGCGCTACAAAGAGTTCATTGGCGAAGGTAAACGCTGGTGGGATTTGGTTCGAGCTGGTGGATCGTATGTATTTGATGAGGTGGCCTCATTGGATGCCTCGGAAGCCTATAAAATATACTATTCAATTTCTGAAAGTATGTTGGCCAACGACGATCAATTAAAACAGACCGAAGGTTATAATTAAAAGTGTGTGGGTAAATTGCCCTGTAAGTCTCATTTGGCTTATGGGGCAGTTTTAATCATTCAGGAGGTTTTTAAAGCTAGTATTAGTATCTTGATAGTTATTAAAACAACTAACGAAAGACGATAGCAGACTATACATCTCTCTAAAATCAATTTCAATGAATAAAATATTAACATTTGCTCTGGTGTTGTTGGTAATCAATGCATGTGCACAGTCCAGCGATAAAGAAACCAGGAATACCATTATCAATAATGTTGACCTTTTTAATGCCACAGCAAACGAAAGCGTGGCCTGTTATCGCATACCAGCACTAGTAACTGCACCTAATGGTGATTTGATTGCAGCCATTGACGAGCGTGTGCCTTCATGTGGCGACTTGAAGTGGAGCCGCGATATCAACATTGTACTTCGTCGTAGCGTTGACAACGGAAAGACCTGGTCTGATATTGAAACCGTAGTGGACTTTCCATTGGGACGGTCAGCTTCTGATCCATCCATGATTGTTGATGAAGTGACAGGTGAAATCTTCTTGTTTTACAACTATATGGACTTAGATAAGGAGAAGGACGTGTACTATTTTCATGTTGTGAAAAGTAAGGATGATGGAAAAACGTGGAGTGAACCCGAAGACATCACTTCACAAATTGCATTGGATGGATGGGAAAGTGATTTTAAGTTTATCACCTCAGGAAGAGGTATTCAAACGACTGATGGAACATTGCTGCACACCATTGTTAACCTTCAAAAAGGTGGACACGTCTTTGGCTCAAAGGATCATGGAAAATCATGGTTTGTCATCGATAATACCATCCTGCCTTTTGATGAGTCAAAGATTGTTGAGTTGGCCGATGGGCGCTGGATGATTAACAGCCGGGTTCAGAAACTGGGACATCGTTACGTACATATATCAGATGACGAGGGACTATCATGGGAGAGTTATCCGGATACCTCACTCATTGATCCGGCCTGTAATGCATCCATTATTCGTTATTCATCGGTGAAAAATAGCGATGATAAAAACCGTCTGTTATTTAGTAACGCGAAAAGTAAAGAAGGGCGTGTGAATTTGACCGTACGAGTTAGCTACGATGAGGGTAAAACATGGACAGAAGGGAAAACAATCTATGAAGGAGGTTCAGCCTATTCATCATTAACGGTACTCGAAAATGGCGATATCGCTGTATTCTTCGAAAAAGATGAGCATAAAGAAAATCCGTTTGTCAGCTTCTCACTCGAATGGCTGACCGATGGTGAAGATTCAGTTACAAAATAGGCAATACCATTGGGATGAAGAGAGCTTTGTTATTCACCTTGAGTTGCTTTGTGCTACACCTTGTTTATGCGCAGTACGAAAGGCCAGATTTACTGCCATTCCCTCAAAAAGTGGAGTGGAAAGATGGATTTGTTAATTTGGCTGGTACAACATTGAGTCTGCCTGATTCTTTGATGAATATGGTGCAACAGCAACTTAATGAGCTAGGTTGTACGGTAGAGCAGAAGAGTGATAGGCATCTTGAAATAAAGATGGTTGAAGCATTGAAGGATGTTCCACTTAATCAGGATGAAGCTTATCATCTTACTATCAATGAGACTAACATTTCTATTAGGGCAGTTACAAAAACAGGTATTTACAGAGCTTTACAAACCTTAAATCAATTGGTGGTCAAACAGGGAGCAGATCTTATCGCACCTAATTGTCACATTGTTGACTGGCCCGCATTCAAGATTCGTGGTTTTATGCACGATGTGGGGCGCAGTTATATTCCTGTTGAAGAATTGAAGAAGCAAATTGCATTGCTGTCACAATTCAAGATCAATGTTTTTCACTGGCACCTGACCGAAGATATTGCCTGGCGATTGGAAAGTAAAGTTTTTCCACAGCTTAATGATAGTTCCAATTTTGAACGTCAGGCAGGAAAATACTACACCATTGAAGAGGTCAAAGACCTGGTGAAATTCTGCCAGGAGCATCATGTGTTATTGATTCCCGAAATTGATATGCCTGGGCACAGTGCGGCTTTTACTCGTGCTTTAGGTCACGATATGCAATCGCCTGAAGGCATGAAGCTACTCAAACAGTTGATGGATGAAGTATGCGAGGTGTTTGCCGATGTGCCTTACATTCATATTGGCACGGATGAGGTGAAATTCACGAACCCGGATTTTGTACCGGAGATGGTGGGGTATATCCGAAGTAAGGGAAAGAAAGTAATCAGCTGGAATCCGGGATGGAACTATAAACAGGGCGAGATAGACATGTTGCAAATGTGGAGTGCACGTGGTAAAGTGCATCCGGGTATTCCGGCCATTGATTCCCGTCTGCACTACATCAATCATTTCGATACGTTTGCTGATATCATCGCCTTATACCATAGTAATGTGGCGGGCGTTAGTGAAGCCAACGCAGATGTCGTTGGTTCGATAGTTGCCATTTGGAATGACCGTTATGTGGATGAAACAAAACAGGTTATTGCTGAGAATGGTTTTTACCCTAGTATGCTGGCATTGGCTGAATCCACCTGGCAAGGAGGACGAGACAAGTACTTCTATGAGCAAGGAACTTTACTGGGGGCTGTTAATAGTGAAGACTTCAAAGTGTTTAAGGATTTTGAAGAACGCATGCTCCACTTTAAAAAGAATGTTTTTAGTGAAGAGCCTTTTGCTTATGTGAAGCAAACCAATGTAAAATGGCGCATAACAGATGCTTTTCCAAATAATGGGAATTTATCACAGGTATTTCCACCGGAGAAGAAGTTGCAAAAAGCATATGAATATCGGGAGAATGTTTATTCAACGCATGAGGTAACAGGTGCCGGAATATACCTGCGTCATGTTTGGGGAACATTAATTCCTGGTTTTTATGCTAATCCTCAGCCAAATCATACTGCTTATGCTTACACCTGGGTTTATTCACCCATTCAGCAGGAAGCTGGTATTTACGTGCGGTTCCAGAATTACGGACGATCCGAAAAAGACCTGCCACCACCTCAAGGTAAATGGGATTACAAAGGAAGTCGTATTTGGTTGAATGATAAAGAGATTCAGCCACCTGTTTGGGAAAACACGCATACCATAAAGTCCAACGAAATATCCCTGCGAAATGAAAATTGGGAGGGACGTCCTCCAATACAGGTGCAATTAAATAAGGGTTGGAACAAATTATTATTGAAATTACCGATAGGAGAATTTAAATCACCGGAAGTGCGATTGGTGAAGTGGATGTTTAATGCAGTAATTGTGACAACAGATGGTCGTCAGGCTCTTGACAATATTTTTTATTCACCTGATAAGGATTTTAAAACTGTTGAACATGAGCAATAGAGATGGACATAGAATCAATTGGGTGCTGAAATTAAGCATGCTGGCCATTCTGTTATTGATTTTTGAATCAGCCGGCTATGCTCAAAAAACTAAAGTGGCTTGTGTCGGCAATAGTGTGACATTTGGTTACCATATTGAACAGCGAGAGACAAATTGTTACCCCGCTCAACTTCAGGCTTTGTTGGGAGAGGATTACGAAGTTGGTAATTTTGGTAAGAGTGGTGCAACTTTACTGCGTAAAGGACATCGTCCATATATGGAGCAAGCCGAATTTCAGGATGCTGTTGATTTTCAGCCAGATATATTAATTGTTTCATTGGGATTGAACGATACGGATCCACGCAATTGGCCAAACTATCGTGACGATTTCATCGAAGATTATAGCGCCTTGCTGGAAAGCTTTCGGAAAGCAGATGGTTCGATGCCTGAGATATGGATTGGCCGCATGACACCCATTTTTCATACGCATCCACGATTCAACTCTGGAACGCGCGATTGGTTTTGGCAGATTCAGGCAACAATTGAGCAAGTAGCAAAAAACTGGAATGCGCGGCTTATCGATTGGCATACACCATTACATGCACGACCAGATCTGTTCCCAGACGCTTTGCACCCAACTAAAGAGGGGGCAACAATCATGGCCAAGTTGGCCTATCAACACATTACAGGCGATTTTGGTGGTTTGCAAATGGCCTCAGAGTTCAGCGATCATATGGTGTTGCAACGTGATGCGTTGATTCCGATATGGGGAACGGCTAATAGGGGTGAGCGTGTTACAGTGCAATTTAACGACACTAGTATGGACGTTGAAGCTGTATTCGACGGAAAATGGGAAGTGGAATTGCCGTCAATGCAATGGGGTGGACCTTATGCTTTAACTATTAAAACAGAAACGAAACAAATTACTATCAAGGATGTCATGTTAGGCGATGTATGGTTATGTTCCGGTCAGTCTAATATGGCATTTACGGTAAAGCAATCCAATAGAGGTCCAGAAGCTTTAAATCAAGCATTACCAAGCAATATCCGCTTGTTGAATTATCATCCATTGGCAGAAACAAATAATACTGCCTGGGATTCCATCACCTTACAAAGGGTGAATGAGTTGGAGTATCTATCAGGAAAATGGGAGTTGCCAAATAATCAGTCGGTTGGTGATTTTTCGGCTATCGGTTGGTACTTTGGAACACAGTTGGAGCAAGAGCTTAATATACCTATTGGCTTGATACAATTGGCTGTTGGAGGAAGTCCGACCGAAGCCTGGATTGACCGGAAAACGTTGGAACATCATCCGCAATTGGTGGATATGCTTTATAATTGGCAAAATAACGATCATACCATGCAATGGTGCCGTGAACGTGCAGGAGTTAATATTCAAGGTGCAAAATCAGCTTTTCAGCGCCATCCGTATCAACCGGCTTATTTATATGAATCAGGAATCAGTCAGATTGAAGGATTGGCAATAAAAGGCATATTGTGGTACCAGGGTGAATCCAATGCCCATAATGTGGAATTACATGAAGTGTTATTTCCCACAATGGTGCAATCCTGGCGCGATAGCTGGAACCAACCAGATTTACCTGTTTTATTTGCACAACTATCATCCTTGAACAGAGCAAGCTGGCCACATTTTCGCGATAGTCAGCGACGATTGGCTCAACAGCTGCCCCATGTTTCTATGGTGGTGACCAGCGATTGGGGGGATGAAACGGATGTACATCCTAAGAATAAGTATCCGGTGGCCGAACGATTTGCTAATACAGCTTTACGTGAGGTTTATGGAGAAAATGATGTGCCATTTGGAAATGTGGAGATTGAGAGCGTGAATGCAGGTAAGGATCGAATAGAAATTGTTTTTAATCATACGCAAAAGCTCCAAACAACAGGTGGAGAAAATATATGGGAACTGGAAGTAGCCGGTGAGGATGGTATATTTCATCCGGCTGATGCTACTGTAAAGAAAAATACGCTTGCCATTAAAGCTGAAAATAAATCTGTTAAAGCGATTCGATATGCCTGGAAGCCTTATTCTCAGGCTAATTTGACCAACGAAAACGGAACTCCGGTTTCTACTTTTCGAATAGATGCTCCATTTGATAACAAGACTAAATAACAGACCATGATACGCAATTCAACAAATACACGATGGTTCAGCATGCTGGGCCTAATGATTATACTGACAACTGTGCAGGGGTTGGCGCAGGAGTCTCGTTTTGGTACTTATTACCAGCAACGAAAGACATTGTTTGAAAAGTTACCAAATACTAAAAAGGAAATTATCTTTCTGGGGAACAGTATTACTGATGGCTGCGAATGGAGCGAGTTATTGCAGAATAAGCGTGTAAAAAACCGCGGAATAAGTGGCGATATTACTGAAGGAGTGCTGCATCGATTGGCCGAAGTAACCGAATCGAAACCTGCCAAAGTGTTTTTGCTGATTGGTGTTAATGACTTGGCGCGGGGCATTTCGAACGATACCATTTTCTCGAATATCTGCAGAATAGCTCAGCTAATAAATGAGCAATCGCCTAAAACAAAAGTATATATTCAGAGCATTCTGCCGGTGAATCCTGATTTTGGAAAATTTACCGGACATTGCTCCAAAACCGATGATATTTTGTGGATAAATGAACAGCTGGTCAAGTGGTGCGAACATGAGCCAGCTGAATTTATTGACCTGTTTTCACACTTCAGAAATACCACTGACAACCTGATGAATCCTTCATACACAAATGATGGGCTGCATCTGACTGGTGAAGGCTATTTGCTGTGGGCCAAGATTATTAAGCCATATTTAAAATGATGTAGCTATTGACTGCTTATTAAAAAGAGAGATAAAACGAACAGATATAATTAACGATGGAAAAGATTAAAGGACTTGTAGCAGCACCTTTCACGCCAATGACGACTGATGGTGCCATTAATTTGAATATTATCCCTTCTTACTACCAATTTTTGAAACAAAATGGCGTGGCCGGTGCGTTTATTAACGGAAGTACCGGTGAAGGGGTGTCACAAACAATGCAGGAGCGCAAGCAGGTGACTGAAGCCTGGGCCAATGAAATTAAGCAGGATGCTTCGCCTATGAAGCTGATTAATTTAGTGGGAGGAACGTCTTACCAGGAATGCATTGAGCTAGCCAAACATTCACAGTCAGTAGGCGTTGATGCCATTGCCATACTAGCACCTTTTTACTTCAAGCCGCCAAGCGTTAAGGAGCTGGCTGAATTTGTAAAAATGATCGGACAAGCAGTGCCTGAATTGCCGGTATATTTCTATCATATCCCGGTGTTGACAGGTGTAGGATTTGCCATGATTGATTTAATGAAAGAACTGCATGGGCAGATGCCAAATTTTGCCGGAATTAAATACACTCATGAGGATTTCATGGATTACCTCTCATGTCTGCACTTTGCCGATGGCCAGTACGATATGCTGTGGGGAAGAGATGAGAATATGCTGTCTGCCTTAGTTTTAGGAGCCGAAGGTAGTGTTGGAAGCACATTTAACTATGCAGCTCCGCTTTATCATCAACTGATGGCAGCATACGAGAAAGGAGAAATTAAGGAAGCCCGTCTACTGCAACAGCAGTCCATCGATATGATTCGCTTATTGGGGAAATATGGAGGCATTGGCACAGGTAAAGCCTTTATGCGCTATGTTGGTATTGAATGCGGCGGATTCCGTTTGCCAGTTAAAGCCATGGCAGAAGAAGCGTATCAACAATTTGTTCAGGATGTGAAAGCGCTGGAAATGGAAGCGTTGTTTTCAAAAGGAGAGTAGCATGAGACATACAGCATTTTTTGTACTACTTTTATTATCAACGCTGCTTGGGTCTGTTAAGGCTCAACAGCATCTGACTCAGTCATCGCTGGATGTTTTACCCGCCATTAGTAAAGGCCATCCTCATCATGGTTGGGCCGGTGCCTTTATAGGTCAACATAACGATGTAGTAGTGCTGGCAGGAGGTTCTGCTTTTCCAGATGCCAAACCATGGGAAGATGGTCAAAAACAATATTCCAATGAGGTATTATTGGGGTGGGAAGAAAACGGGCAATTCACCTGGCATTTAGATAAAAATCAGTTGCCCGAATCAGCTGCAGGAGGAGCAGCTGTGTCTTTGCCAGAAGGAATTCTATGCACAGGTGGAGCCAATGAAAAGGGAATATTGGCTGAAGCATCTCTTATCAAAGTAACGAGTCAGTCTACTGAAATTTTGCCTTTTACCAATCTGCCATTTCCATTGAAAGATCACGGGATGGCCGTTATAGGTCGTGAGGTATTCATCATTGGGGGCATGACCCCTCAAGGCTACAACATGAAAGTGTTGGTGTTAAATTTGGATGCTCCAGAAAAGGGCTGGCGGATGCAAGCCGGATTGCCATATGGTATTACCAATGCCGTTGTGGAAAGCCAAATGGATGGAAACGAGCAGTGTTTATATGTGATTGGTGGCCGGTACAAGCAGGAAGGGGAGTCTATTACTACCTTTAGTGGAGAAGTATGGAAGTACATTCCATCACAACAGAAATGGGAACAAAAGAATCCGATTACGATAGCAGGGCAACGTTCCATGAAATTGGCCGCAGCAGCTGGTGTTAAGATGGGTGCTTCACACATTGTTCTAGTAGGAGGTGACAGTGGTGATGTGTTTAACCAGGTAGAAAAAGTCATTGGAATGATGGCTTCGGATAATGATTCTGTTCGTCAAAAGGCATTGGAGGAACGCAATCAGTTGTGGTTAAATCACAGTGGATTCAATAAAAAAATATTGGTTTATAATACCATTACCGATAGCTGGTTTAGTGCCGGAGAGTTGGATAGTAATGCTCCGGCTGTAACTTCAGCCGTCATTTGGAAAAATAAAGTGCTGGTGCCTTCAGGGGAGATTCGTCCGGGTATTCGCACTGACCAGGTTATTGCGTTGGATTTTGAATCGAATGGCGGATTCGGCTGGTTGAATTACCTCGTGTTGGTACTCTACTTAATAGCGATGTTGCTACTTGGCTTCTATTTTATGAAGCGTGAAGGTGATGATCAGGACTTTTTTAAAGCAGGTGGTCGTATTCCATGGTGGGCAGCTGGTATCAGTATTTTTGCCACTACCTTAAGTGCCATTACTTTTATCGCCATTCCGGCTAAAGCCTATGCTACCGACTGGCGTATGCTGATATTCAACTTTACCATTATCATGGTGGTACCGATCATTATTCGTTATTACCTGCCGTTTTTCAGGCGTTTAAATATCGGAACTGCCTATGAATATCTGGAGATGCGCTTTAACCGGACCGTGCGTTGGGTGGCGTCGGTGCTGTTTATCCTGTTTATGATCACGCGCATTGCCATTGTATTGTTTCTACCTTCATTGGCTTTACATACGGTAACTGGGTTTAGTGTTTACTGGTCTATCATCATTATGGGTGTGGTGACTATAGTGTACTGCACCAGTGGTGGTATTGAAGCAGTTGTATGGGGCGATGTTATACAGGGATTCATCCTCATGGCAGGTGCCTTATTTGCGTTGGTTTTTATGATTGGCGGAGTGGATGGCGGTTTGGGTGGTTTCATCCAGTTATCGCTTGACCAGGATAAGTTGTATTTGTTCGATACCAGCCTGGATTGGTCCAAACCGGTTATGTGGGTGGTACTTTTAGGCGGCTTTGCCAATAGTTTAATTGCCTATACCAGTGACCAATCGGTGGTACAACGCTATATGACTACCAAGGATGAGCGTGCTACGGCCAGGAGTATCTGGTTAAACGGAATTATCAGTGTGCCGGTATCGATTATTTTCTTCTTGTTAGGTACAGGCTTATACGCCTTTTATACATCCAATCCGGAAGCGATTTCCATTACGATTCCAAAACTGGATGCCGTCTTTCCGCATTTTATTGTGAGTGAGATGCCGGCAGGATTAGCAGGTTTGTTAATTGCAGCGGTTTTTGCTGCAGCTATGTCCACTTTGTCATCCAACATTAACTCGGTAGCTGCTGTGATTACATCTGATTTTTACAAAGTGCTGAAATTGAATGTGTCTGCCAAAAGTACCTTGCTGGTGGCGCGTTGGTCCGGTATCATCGTCGGAGTGTTGGGTATTGGCATGGCTTTGGTATTAGCCACCTGGGATATTGCTTCGTTATGGGATCAGTTCAATACCTTCCTGGGATTATTAACCGGAGGATTAGCAGCTTTCTTTATGATGGGTATCTTCTTTAAGCGTATTTCTGGTATTGCAGCCTTAATTGGTGTGGCAGTTGGTTTGGTGGCTTTACTTTATCTGCGTAATGCTTCCGATATGTCGTTTCTGTTGTATGGTGCAGCCGGCATTACAGTGAGCGTGTTGGTAGGATGGCTATTAAGTTTTATCTGGCCTGCTAAATTTGTAGAAAGTCAGTTAGTTTATGAAGGAATTAAAAAGAATCGGGAAAGGATTTAGTGATGAATAATAGAAAAGTTAGTAAAGAACGCATCGAACAATTAATCAACCAATATCGGAATGAATTGGAGAGTAGCGTGATTCCTTTCTGGATGAATCACTCAAAAGACACAACTCATGGTGGTTATTTTACCTGCCTGACCAGGGAAGGAGAGGTATATGATACCGACAAGTTTATCTGGTTGCAGGCCCGTGAGGTATGGCAGTTTGCTAAATTGTACAACACCTACGAACAAAGGGAAGAGTGGCTTGAAATGGCCTTGCATGGTGCCCGTTTTTTGCAGAAGCATGGCGCAGATGAGAAAGGGCAATGGTATTTTTCATTGAATCAGCAAGGTGAGCCTTTGGTTCAACCATACAATATTTTTTCGGATTGCTTTGCAACAATGGCGTTTGGCCAGTTATACAAGGCGACAGGAGATGAGGAATATGGACAGCTGGCCCGTGATACGTTTTACTCAATTCTAAAACGTCAGGATAATCCCAAAGGAACCTACAGCAAAGCGTATCCAGGAACACGGGTACTAAAGAATTTTGCATTGCCCATGATTTTATCCAATCTGGCTTTGGAAATCGAATCCCTATTACCGCAGGAAATGATTCAGGAGACATTGGACAAAATCATTCATGAGGTGATGGATGTGTTCTATTTTCCAGAAGAGGGGCTTGTTTTGGAGAACGTGAGTCCGGAAGGACAATTTGTAGATTGCTTTGAGGGGCGATTATTGAATCCGGGGCATGCCATCGAGGCCATGTGGTTTATGATGGATTTGGGCGAAAAGCTGAATCGACCTGAATTAATAGAGAAAGCCGTTAAAATCACCTTAGATACTTTGGAATATGGTTGGGATAAAGAACATGGAGGAATCGTTTATTTCATGGATTTAAAGGGCCATCCAAACCAACAGCTCGAATGGGATCAGAAGCTTTGGTGGGTACATCTGGAGACTTTGGTAGCATTGCTGAAAGGCTATTATCATACCGGAAATGAGGCTTGTTGGGAATGGTTTGAAAAAGTACATGATTATGCCTGGAATCACTTTTCAGATCCGGAGCATGGAGAATGGTTTGGCTACCTTAACCGAGAAGGAAAAGTATTGCTGTCACTAAAAGGCGGCAAGTGGAAAGGTTGCTTTCATGTGCCCAGAGGTTTGATGTTTTGTTTACAAACTTTGGAACGCATTAATGATAGGAAATAGTTTTTCCTGTTTGTATATATTTTTGAGGCCGGTTGTTACCGGCCTTTTTTGTTAAGAGTCTATTGTCAATTAAGTTTACGATAAGAGGAATGTATGCAATGGTACATTATTTTGTTATTGCATGTTTGATGTGTTATCCCCTTTATACTTCGATGGTGTTGTCCCAAATTGTTCAACAAAACACTTGCGAAAATATGCTGCATCATTAAAACCAACTTTGGTGGCCGTTTCGCTAACCGAATAGTTTCCTGATTTCAATAATTGAGCCGCATACCTGATTCGGATGGAGCGGATAAAGGTGGCAATATTATCACCGGTGAAGGTTTTAATACGCCGATAAAGCGTGGGTTGGCTCATATGCATTTTTTCAGCCAACAAGGCGGTATTGAATTGGGGATTGGTCAGGTTTTTCTCAACGATTTCAATCGCTTGTCTGATAAACTGTTCATTTTGCGGTTCAATTTCAATATTAGACGGCGATAGTGTGACTTTCTGACTGTAATATTGCTTTAAATGAGCTCTGTTTTTAAGTATGTTATCAACTTTTGTTAATAGGATTTCAGAAGTGAATGGTTTCGTAATGTAGTCATCGGCACCTGTTTCCAATCCTTCCAGCATATCACGTTCTTCACTTTTAGCCGTGAGCATTATCACTGGAATGTGGCAAAGATTGTCGTCTGTTTTAATTGTCTCGCAGAGCTGGTGTCCATCCATTAAGGGCATCATCACATCTGTAATGATTAGGTCCGGCTGTTCTTTTTCAATCTGTATTAAAGCTTCTTTTCCATTGGCAGCTTGTTGGATGGCATACTTGCTGCCAAGCAACAAGCCTAGATATTGGCGCAATTCATCGTGATCCTCAACAATCAGTACTTTAAAACTATTGGGCTCTTCATTTTGTGAAATAGTTGCTGCTGGTTGCTTTGTGGCTTCAGGAATCAAAGGCTCTTTAGTGGTTTGGCCTTCTCCTTTTTCTTTATTGCTCAAATGCTGATGGCCTAATGGTAATATTATAGTAAATTTCGCTCCTTTGCCCGGTTTACTTTTGACTGCAATGCTTCCATGATGCAGTTGTACAAGCTCTTTTACCAGTGAAAGACCAATGCCTGAGCCACTAATGTTCTTGACTGTCTGATTTTTACTTTGATAAAAGCGTTCAAATACTTTTTCGTGTTCAACTTTGGGAATTCCGGGACCACTGTCTTTAACTGAGATTAGGCACTCGTCATTCTTGCATTTAACATGGATGGATACGTTGGTTTTTTCGGGAGAGAATTTAATGGCATTTGATAGCAGGTTAGATACCACAATTTGCAGCTTCTCAACATCAAACCAAACTTTAGCAGAGGATTGATCAGAGTCAAAAATGAGCTGTACATTTCTCATTTGCGCAAAAGCTTTAAAACGCTCTGTCAACTTTTCAATGAACTCGACAATATCATTTTCGGAAGCCTGGATCTGCATTTGTCCCACTTCTACTTTGCGTAAATCGAGCAGTTGTGAGATTAAATCGTACAAATGTGTAGCCTGTTGATGAACCGTCTCCAACTGGTTTTTTGCAAATTCTGGCAGCGATGAACTTTTTAGCAAATCTTTAACAGGTGCCAGTATCAATGTGAGAGGCGTTCGTAACTCATGAGATATATTGGTGAAAAAGCGCGATTTCATCTCGGCCAGCTCATGCTCTTTGTCCTTTTCTATTCGGGCGATGTTCAACTCATGTTCCAGCTCTTTACTCTGCAGCTCTAAATCTTTGGTCCGGTAGATTTGCTTCATGCGGTAGCGGTAGAAACCTGTTAATAGCAATACGATAGCTGTCACTATCAGTAATTGTCCCCACCAGCTGGCATACCAGGCCGGATAAATTGTTACTGCAAGTTGGGCCGGTTGCTCATTCCAAACTTCATCGCAGTTGGCAGCCAAAACCTCGAACCTGTATCTGCCCGGTTTCAAGTTGTTGAAGGTCACAGCTCCTTGCGTTCCATCAACCGTTGTCCAGGTATCCTCAAATCCTGACAAACGGTACATGTACCTATTGGATTTTTGATTGAGGTATGATAATCCAACGAAGTTGACGGCAAAGCTGTTTATGGGATGATGCAGTTCGATGGCAGACGTATATGGTGCAGCTTTGGTCAGAAGCACCTTCTTATTCACAGTCTCCATCATACGAACAGGATGGTTTTGTATCTCAATTTCGGTGATATAAACAGGCGTTGAATAGTCCCTTTGCTGAATACTATCCGGATGAAAGTATAACAGGCCTTTGTTGTTGCCAAAAATGAGTTGTCCATCGGGCGTTTTAAAAACAGCGCGCAGGTTATTGGCAATATAGTAGTTGGTAAACGTTTTTGTTTGGGTATTGAACTTTGAAATGCCTGAGTTGGTGCCAATCCATAGGTCATTAACTTGAGAAGTCAAACAAGCCACAAAATTATGGCATAAGCCATCACGCTTGTCAAAAAAGTGAATGGTTGAATGCATGGCATCGTAATAGCCCAGGGCACTTCTGTAACCAATCCAGATTCGGCCATCCGGCATCTGATGAAGTGCCCACACCTCTTTATTTCCCAAAATATCGGATGAGGTGTGTAAATCGTTGAACTGGTTGAAACGAAATGAATCAAGCTCCTGATAGATGAGCTTATTAAGTCCATTTTCTGAACCTATCCATAAGGCCTTCTCCTGATCTTCCAGTATGGCCCTGATGTTGTTTCCTGATAGTTGATACTTAATCTTTGAATTAGCTTGTGTCAGATGAAATTCATTATTGTCTCTGTCATAGAGGATTAAGCCATTGCTGGTTCCTAACCAAAAACGACCTTGACTGTCAATGGTTAAAGCTTGAATTCGTCCTTCCCAATTTTCTTTTTTTGCTGGTTTGATTTCAATTTCCCGAACGATATCCTGTTCAGGTTGATAAAACAATAGCGACGATTCCAATGTACCAAACCAAATATTTCCAGACTCATCGGTAACGGATGAAAGAACAATGTCTGAAGGGATGAATCGCTTGCCTTTGCCGGAGGTAGAAAATTGTTCGATGCTGTTTGTTTGTTCAGTTGAAAGAGGCAGTTTTGTTTTCTTGATTCCCCCATGATAAAGGGCTATGTAGAGATTGTTCTGCCAATCTGAGCTGAAGCTTTTTACCTCGTATAGACTATTAAAGCGGATACGGCTGAAAAACTGTTTCTCCAGGTTGATTTTAACTGCTCCACCACCGTGCGTGCCAATCCAGATAACGCCCGAAGGGTCCGCTAAAATCGAAATCACTCGGTTCTCCAGTTTATCTTTAAACAGCGGATGATCCCAATTATAGTGTTGACTCCTGGTTTTGTTATTTAGTATGTGGACTTGGTCTAAACCATCCCAGGTGGCAATCCAGTAGTCTCCACTATAATCCTTCACAACACCGTAAACATCCTTGTGGCTGATAATCGTATTGTCATTGGATTGATGGGCTATAACCACTGTTTCTCCCGTGGACGGGTCTAAAATATAGATACCATGGCCAATGGTGGATATGATCAAATGATTGTCGATAAATGACAGGTTAGTAACAATGAACATGGGGTGCTCAGCATTGGAGCGTTCGAGTGGAAAGGAACGAAATGTATCGCTTGTAGGGTTGTAGCTAACAACCATGTTGGTATTGGTACCCATCCATAATTGGCTATCAGGCGCTTTGGCAATGCAGGAAAAAGTATCGTATAATAGGCCTCGGCTATTGGTTTTATTTCGCCATACAACATTGTAATCTTCAATCCTGCTGGCAAAATTAGCAAACTTTAGAATAGCTAGTCCCGAAGATGTGGATAGAATAAACCCCTTGTTAAAATCACCCGAAACTCCATTCACAGGGATAGAGTTAAAAGTGTCGTCAGGAGCAGGATTGATTTTGATATGCGCCAGGAATGATTCAGTTGTTGGATCAAATACATACAATCCATTGGGAGAGCCAATCCATAAATAGCCATTGGGGCATTGGTAAAGACTGAGCACTTGAAGCGAACTTTTTTCAGGATAGTAGGATTTGATATTGAATCCATCATAACGATTGAGTCCGTCTGAAGTGCCAAACCATATAAAGCCAGCTTGATCTTTAAGGATAGCGTTGACATTGTTGTCCGATAAACCTTCCTGCAAGGTAATGTACTCTGCATTGATGGAGTAGTCGGTGGCAGCTACATACTGTATGAAGTATCCTAAAATAATGATCGCAAGAAGTCTTGAACGCATTGATGGCCCCTTTTAGATAGTTGTAGTCCAAAAATACGAAAATCTATTCACCTGTTTTATTGATTTAATAAGTGAGGAGTGCAGGCTTTGTAAGTGTCAGGTAATCAGTGTTAAGAATTGGGGGTTGATTAATTAATCCATATTAATTGAATAATCTGTCCATGTGATGCCTGCACGAAAAACCATTGATTGTTGATGATTTCACCGCTGTCAGGTCGCAGCGAGGGCTGATAAATTTGTAATTGATGTATTCGCATAAAAATAACAGTCAAAATAACGTCAGATGATCAAAGGTGGTTTAATAGCTTGTATGCTGTTTATTGTTTTTAGCATCAACAGCCAAAACAATAAATGGGAAAATCAGCACATTATTCAGGAGAATAAAATGGATGCAAGGGCAACTTCATACTCTTACAGAAGTGTGAGTTCTGCCCAAAACATGGATCGGGAGCGCTCCGAAATTCAGTTATTAAATGGAGACTGGCAATTTCGTTTTACGCCAGATAGTAAAAATCGTTCTACTGATTTTGTAACTATTGATTATGATGCACATTTGTGGGATACTATTTCGGTGCCATCATGCTGGGAAATGGAAGGTTACGGAACACCTATTTATACCAATGAAGTTTATCCGTTTACGCCCAATGCCCCTTTCATCGACAGGACAAATCCTGTAGGTTCTTATATAAAAGAATTTGAATTGCCTGAAAAATGGCAGGATGAGCAGGTGATCATCCATTTCGGAGGAGTGTCATCTGCATTCTATTGCTGGTTAAACGGAGAATACGTTGGTTATAGCCAGGGCAGTCGCTTGCCAGCTGAGTTTGATTTAACCAATCACCTTCAACCGGGAAAGAATAAGCTGGCGGTTCAGGTGATTCGCTGGTCTGATGGAAGTTACCTCGAAGATCAGGATCACTGGCGAATGAGCGGTATTCATCGTGAGGTGTATTTAATGGCCCAACCAAAGATTCATGTTAATGATTTTGCCATCCGCACGCCTCTTGATAATGATTATCAAAGTGCGCTGTTTCAGATACGCCCTGAAGTGGTTGTAACTGACGGTAACAGTAAAGGTTGGATGCTGGAAGTAAACTTGCTGGACCAAAATGGAAGTTCAGTATTGGATAGCGCTATGCAGCTACCTGTAAATAGCATTATTAACGAGTGGTATCCGGCCCGTGATAATGTTTATTTCGGAAAGATGGAAGCTCGCATCGACCAACCGCGTCTTTGGAGCGATGAGGATCCTTACTTGTACACGGCCATTATTACACTGTTGGATAATGGCGGAAAGGTAGTTGAGGCGCGCAGCAGTTTTGTTGGTTTTCGTGAATACACATACAGCGATAAAGGTGCTTTTTTAGTTAACGGCAAGCCTGTAAAGCTAAAAGGAGTAAACCGCCACGACCACAGTGAGACAGGTGGTAAAACAATGACGCGAGAAGAGATGAAGCGCGATATTGAACTGATGAAAATGTACAATCTGAATGCAGTTCGTACAGCGCATTACCCTAATGATCCATATGTGTATGAGTTGTGCGATCGCTATGGTATTTACGTGATGGACGAAGCGAATATTGAGTCACACGGCTATGGAGGTAAACTGGCTAATGCTCCTTCCTGGAATCAATCATTTATGGATCGGGTGATTCTCATGGTGGAGCGCGACAAAAACCATGCATCTATTTTCTCATGGTCGCTTGGTAACGAGTCGGGATGTGGGCCTAATCATGCGGCGGCAGCTGGCTGGATTCGTGATTTCGATCCAACACGTTTAATTCATTATGAAGGAGCACAGGGTGTTCCAACACATCCTGATTACATCCCGCTCAACTCTAAGGAATGGGGTGTCAGATACCATTCAAAGATGGCCAACCCAACCGATCCGGCTTATGTGGACATGCTCAGTCGCATGTATCCTTCATTGGAACAGCTGGAAGCATTGGGAAGCAATCCTGATTTAAAAAGGCCCGTTGTGATGTGCGAATATGCGCATGCGATAGGTAATTCACTTGGACATTTAAAAGAGTACTGGGACATCGTTTACGAGCATCCGATTATTGCGGGTGGGTTTATTTGGGACTGGATTGACCAGGGTATTCGTGCTGAAGATGAAGATGGAACAGTTTTTTGGAAATATGGAGGGGACTTCGGTGATCAACCTAATCTGGGTAATTTCTGCCTCAATGGTATCGTAGGTCCGGATCGTTCTGTAAAGCCTCAATTGCAAGAATGTAAGTATGTGTTTCAGCCCATACGTTTCAAGAGCATTAATGTTAAAGAGGGACAAATTGCCATTGAAAGCTTATACAATTTCATTTCAACAAACGAGTACTATTTTAAGTGGTCGGTGTCAAAAGAAGGAAAGGAACTGCGTTCAGGCTCCATCAATGATATAGTGATTGAGCCAGGCCAGGTGCATCAATTGGTCTTGCCTCTAAATAAGATAAAGCTACAGGATGATAGTGAATATGTGGTACGTGTGAGCATGCATCATAAACACGAAACGGCCTATTCAGCAGCAGGCTATGAGGTAGCCAAACAGCAGTTCATTGTTACACCGGAGAAAATCACGGCTGATGTGTCTCCCAAAGGCAATAAAGGACTGATACTGACGCAGACGGATCAGCAGATTACGATTGCCAACAAACAGTTTGAAGTGCAGTGGTCGAAGATAAGCGGGCAACTGACGAGCTATTCAGTTAAAGGACAAAAATATATTGAGGCTGGTCCCCAGGCGAACTTCTGGCGTCCGCAAACCGATAACGATTTCCGGGGATGGAAATCACATAAGCAATCGGGCTTCTGGAAAGACATTAAAAACCTTGAACCTGAAGTAAAAGTATCTGTTGAGCAAAACGCAGCTTCATGTTACCGGGTGTATGTGGAGCAGGTATATAGTGACTCGTTGATCGTGAAAACGAAATACGATGTGGACAACCAGGCCAATGTGTTGGTGGAGATGGCTGTTGAAATGAAAGGACAATTACCGATGCCTTTAAGAATTGGCTCGGAACTGAACATTAGCCAATCACTTCAGAGTATGAAGTTCTATGGTAAAGGGCCATGGGAAAACTATAATGACAGAGCTTTTTCGGCGGAGTTGGGTGTTCATCAGGGGACAGTTAAAGATTTCATCCATCACTATGTAACGCCTCAGGAGTGCAGTAATCACACCGAGGTACGATGGCTTGAACTGACCAATGCACAAGGCAAAGGTATTCGCATTACAGGGGCACAACCATTAAGCACTTCGGTTTGGCCGTGGTCGGCTAAGAATCTGGAAGCTGCTAAGCACATTAATGAGCTGAAAACAGCACAGCATTTAACCCTTAACGTGGATCTATTGCAAGTTGGAGTAGGCGGAACAAATACCTGGTCAGAGAAATCAAAAACGATTGAAAAGTACCAGATTCAGCCAGGCAACTATACTTATTCCTATCAGATATCAGTGATTAAATAACAAAACCCAGGCATCTAAAGCAGATACTAACTACATATCTAATGAAAAAACAATATATACAGATGGCTTTATGTATAGCGCTTGTCGCCATACTGTTCGCCGGCTGTCAACCAGCAAAGAACCAGCAAGACCAAACGAAGCCAAATATCCTTTTCATCATGGCGGATGATCATTCGTTGCAGACTTTCAGTGCATACGATAATCGTTTTATTGAAACGCCTAATCTGGACAGGATTGGCGAAGAAGGTGCGATTTTCAGAAATAGTTTCGTGACGAATTCGATTTGCGGACCAAGCCGTGCCGTTATGCTCACGGGTAAACACAGTCATAAAAACGGGCACATCAATAATTCATTGACCTTTGATGGAAGTCAGGTGACTTTTCCAAAGCTATTGCGTGCAAATGGTTATCAAACCAGCATTGTGGGTAAATGGCACCTGAGAAGTTTGCCTACCGGATTCGATAACTACGAGGTGTTGATTGGTCAGGGTGATTACTATAATTCTGATTTTATTACCAATGGAGATACGATTCCTTCAGAAGGCTATGTGACCAATGTGATTACAGATAAAAGCATCAACTGGCTTGCAAATCGTGATGCTGAAAAACCCTTCTGCCTGTTAGTGCACCATAAGGCTACACACCGTATCTGGCAACCCGACACAGCTTTGTTTAAGCTGTTTAAAAACCAGGAGTTTGATGTGCCTGAAACATTCTTTGATGATTATCAGAACCGTCAGGCAGCGGCAGAACAGCGCATGCACATCGCCAATGATATGGATCTGGTATATGACCTTAAATTATTGGATGAAGAAGGGGAGATTCAAACTAAGTATCGTAAGAACTACGAACACATGATCGCCCAGCTGACACCTGAACAACGCGAGGCCTGGGACAAAGAATATGATCCTATTATTGAAGATTTCAAATCGAGAAACCTCGAAGGCAAAGAGCTGGCACTATACAAATATCAGCGATATATGCAGGATTACCTGCGTTGTGTGGCGTCGGTTGACAATAATATCGGGCGTTTATTAGACTATCTGGAGGAAAAAGGTGAGTTGGATAATACATTGATTGTCTATACTTCCGATCAGGGCTTCATCTATAGCTGATTCCTGGCGTATATCTGGAGATATAGATAATAAGTTTCATTCAATTTTGCATATTATTGATTTAAATGCCGATTTATGGAAATACGCTTCTCCAGGTCATTTTAATGATATGGATATGTCACAAGTAGGAAGGGGAATGAGTTATGAAGAAGATAAAGCCCACTTTTCTATGTGGTGTATGATGAATTCCCCATTGATGTCAGGAAACGATTTGAGTACCATATCAAAAGAAACACTTGACATATTAACCAACAAAGAAATAATAGCCTTAAATCAGGATCCACTTTGCTACCAGGCACGTAGAATAATTGACCAGGGTGATTTGGAAATTTGGGGTAAACCCCTGGGGTCAACAATGAGTGGTGAAGTGGCCGTGGCTTTACTTAACCGTAGTGAAACAGACCAGTCTATTGAATTTGATTTAGAAGCAGTGGGGATAGATGCAGAAAAAGGATATTCATATAGGGATATTTGGGCTTCATATACTTCGGAGCAAATGAAAGATACTAAACTATGTTTTGAAGTACCTGCGCATGGTGTTGTTGTTTTGCGTATCAAAGGGCACTCATTGCCATTTAACTTTTATCAATACAAATAATAATATAAATGATGAAGAGGATAATAATTATACTAGTTGCGATGATTATTGGTGTTGAATTGTTCGCTCAAAAACCGATAAGTATTATACCAAAACCGGTTTTTATTCAACAGCATACAGGAACATTTGAAATTGATGAAAAAACATCTGTTCACTTTGATACTGATCAGCTTGAATTAAAAGATGCTGTTTCTTTTTTTAAGCAAGCCATAAAAAGTATATCAGGCTATGAGCTGGCAGAAAATGGTGACTCAAAATCTATAATCCAATTCATTTTAGATACTCAAAGTGGTATCTATCCTGAGGGTTATAATCTGGTTGTGGAAGATAATTTAATAACACTAAAGGCTGGTGATAAGGCTGGTTTAGTATATGGAATACAATCTTTGTTGCAAATATTACCACCTGTTCGAACAAATGCAGCATTGGAAATTCCCTGCATGACAATCGACGATTATCCGCGTTTTAAATGGCGAGGTATGCATTTGGATGTAAGTCGTCATTTTTTCGGACCTGAAGTAATCAAAGAGTATATAGACCTGATGGCCTCTTATAAATTAAATGTATTTCACTGGCATTTAGTAGATGATACAGGATGGCGTATTGAAATAAAGAAATATCCAAAATTAACCAGCGTTGGTGCCTGGAGAGTAGATTATAACCATATTCCGTGGAGTCAACGTCCGCAGGCTAAACCAGGAGAAACACCTGATTATGGCGGCTATTATACACAGGAACAAATTAAGGAAATTGTTGAGTATGCGGCTCTTAGAAATATAACCATAGTTCCTGAAATAGAAATGCCCGGACATATCGCATCTGCAATTGCTGCCTATCCTGAGTTATCGTGTAATCAAAAAGCACAATTACCTTTAACAGGAGGTGATTATACAGGTATTTCATCAAACTATTGTGCGGGTAACGATTCAGTTTTTGATTTTCTTGAAAATATCTTAACAGAAGTAATTGATTTGTTTCCTTCTACTTATATTCATATTGGGGGAGATGAAGTAAATAAAACTTCATGGGAAAAATGTGAACGTTGTCAAAAAAGAATACATGATGAAGGTTTGAAAGATGAGCATGAACTTCAAAGCTACTTTATTAAAAGGATTGAAAAGTTTTTGTTAAGTAAGAATCGTAAATTAATTGGCTGGGACGAAATACTTGAAGGTGGTTTAGCTCCCCAGGCAACCGTGATGAGCTGGCGTGGAGAATCCGGAGGAGTCGAAGCAGCAAAGATGGGACACGATGTTGTGATGACTCCCGGAAAACCTTGTTATTTTGATCACTATCAGGCTGGACCGGCAGGAGAACCTTTGGCTATTGGTGGTTTTAATACCCTAAAAACAGTTTACGATTATGAGCCTATACCTGCTGCCCTTCCTACAGATAGTAAACAACATGTTTTAGGTGCACAGGCCAATGTGTGGACTGAGTATATTCCAACAGTATCTCATTTAGAATATATGGTATTGCCTCGTATGGCAGCTTTGGCAGAAGTAGTATGGTCACCTGCAGAAAATAAAGATTGGATTGATTTTAACAAGCGTATACAGCAACACTTTAAGACGTATGAGCAAAAAGGTTTGAATTATTGTGCAGGAAATGCAACAGTTGCTATTAAACCTGTTTCCAGCAATGGGAGTTTGCAGGTTGAGCTTTCAACAGAACTCCCTAGTGCTGAAATTTACTATACTATAGATGGAAGTGAACCAGGTAATAAAAGTTCAAAGTATTCAGAACCAGTGAATATAACCTCGTCAGCCTATTTAAAAGCTGTTTCTGTTGTAAATGGCAAAGTGATGGGGCAGGAAGCTGCAAGTCAGCATTTCGTTGTTCACCAGGCTGTAGGTCATAATGTTGATTATTTAAATCCAGTTAGCAGATATTACCAGGCTGATGGACCAAACTCGTTAACAGATGGAGTTAGAGGTACAGGAAATGTTGGAAAGTATTGGCATGGTATTGTCGGAAAAGACCTTGTAGCTACTATAGATCTTGGAGAGGTAAAAGATGTGGGTAGTATTGCTTTAGGGTGTTTGCAGAAGTATGTTGATTGGATTTTTATGCCTGAGAAAGTTGTATTTGAAACGTCTGTTAATGGACGAAAATATAAGCAGGTTGGAGAAGTCCTTAACCCGGTAGCTCCAGGAGAAGCAGAAAAGATTTACGATTTTAAAGTGTCTGTTGAAGCATTAAAGGCTCGTTTTATAAGGGTAAGTGCAGTCAGTACCGTGTGTCCTGAGGGCCATAGTGGAGCAGGCAAGCCAGCCTGGATATTTGCTGATGAAATTATTGTGGAATAAAATATATCTTCAATATATGGCAAACAAGTACGAATGATGTATAACTTTTTGACCGCACATGAAGGAATCTGAATATAGCCTTATTTTTTGGTGTCTTCGAACACTCACAAAGTGAATAGATGGAAATTACAAATTAATTGAGATTAACATGAAATGATATTGAAATAAGGCCTGATAATTATACAAAGAAGTTTTTGTTGCTAAGGAATAATGAGAATGCTTCAAATCTAAGTGAAGGAGAAAAGACTGCTATTGCATTTTCTCATTTTCTTGTTTCAATTAAAGCACTTGAATCAAAAGGTAAGTTTAAAGACTATGTTGTTTTCGTTGATGACCCAATTTCAAGTTTGGATGGGAATCATATTTTCCAAATAAATTCCCTGTTGAAAGAAGTATTTTTCACAAATGACAATCCAGGAAATGAATGGAAACTAAAATGTTATCAACTTTTTTTATCGACACATAATTTTGAATTTTTCAATCTTTTACGTGAATTACCAATGGACAAACCAACAAAAGAATCAAAATATTATATAGAAAGGTCTTTCGTCGATAATAGTTCAACATTAAAGCCATTACCACTAGTATTAGATAAATTCAAATCAGAATATCATTTTCTTTTTAAAGAAATTTTTGATTTTAGTTTACTGAAAAAACCACTTAAATCCGAGAAATTATTATTGATCCCAAACATATTAAGGAGATTTTTAGAAATGTATACACTTACAAAATATCCAAGTACGGATAATGTAGATAGAAGATCAGATAAAATCTTCACTTCTGAAATTTCTAAGAGAATATGTAAACCTTTCCATTATTTTAGCCATTTGGATAACATTGATAGAATTGGCAAACAGAGTGAATTTGTTGCTGATATTCCTGTAGCTTGTAAGGAATTAATTAATCAAATTAAAAGAAAAGACAAATTACATTTTGAAGCCTTGAAAAATGCAGTAAACAATTAAAACTATGTCTACAATAAAAATAAATCAACAACTCAAACGAATCGAAATAAAAGAATTTGAAATTGAAAATCAAGTTGTATTTAATTATTTCGATAATCTGCCTGCAAATCAACGTGATGAAAAATTACTACGAGCAATTTATATTGGAGTACTAGCTTTAATGGAAGATAGAATTTCATCATTCCTTTCAAAGACTTCGAATGAACTTGGTACCGAATTAGAAAGTCTGAAGATGATTTTTGAAATGAAAAAAGAGCTTTTTTATAAGTCAACAATCAAAGGCACCTTGGCAGAAGATGAAATTGCAGAGTTTCTCAATCAATATTTCACTGATAAAAGATTAAAAGATCGTGCATATCTGACTGGAAATACTGCAGGTAATTTACCTAAAAATAAGACTGGTGATATAATTTGCGAGGTTAATGGCACTCCAGATTTAAAAATCGCAATTGAATGTAAATTCGATAAAAGTGTTAGATTGGGCGACATAGAAAGCAAAGAAATTTTTACTCGTAAATCAGATACGGCATGGAGTCAGTTAATTGAAGCACAAGCTAACAGAGACAGTAAAGTAAGCTTGATAGTATTTGATATTTCATTAATAGAAAATTCAATTTTAAGGAATTTTGAAAATGTCGGTTATATTTCGGGAATTGGTTTTATTGCGATAATTGATTCTCAAAAAGGAAGCTATTCTAATTTAGCAATAGCTTATATGTTGGCTAGAGACATCGCATTAAATGCGAAAGAAATGGAGTTGGATAAAGATATTTTAGGAATGATTATCAACAGAATTATTAAAGATATTAATGAAGTTCTTTCAATAAAATCTTTGGTTTTAAATAATATTGATAATAACAAAGCTGTTCTAAAGCAACTTGAAAAATCTATGCTTTTAATGGAATTTAATCAAGAATATCTAAAGAGGTTTTTAAATCAAGGAACATTGACAAAAAAAGACTTGTTGGATTTTTACACTGGTGAAGATATTAAAGATAAATACAGATTAATAGGAAAAGACATAGAATCAATATGAGCTTCTCTGCATCCAAACTCATTGCCAAGTCGCTCAAAAGTGTCAACACACAAACCAAAACCTGTCAAAGAGTGTGTCTGTCCAAATCTAATAGGTACTGCAAAGTTGATATCTAATTGGTAGAAAATGAACAAATTACAATTGACACATAATTTAAGATATTTGCCGGGAAGTACTAATTTTAAGAGCGGTACATTTAATAAACAACGCAACGGGTTGATTGGTTATCGCTTTGAAATACCAAACGTTTTATATACCCACCCATAAGGATCTGTAAGCGTCTCTTTAAACACACATTAATAACTTTAAAAAGTCAGCATTATGAGTAAGTATGTAATAGGTCAAATTGTTAATCTAATAGGTCACATAGGTGATTATGAAATTAAAGCAAGTAAAAGTAGTCCATTAAAGTTTGAAAATGGATTAACCTTACCTCCAAAAGGTATAGATTATTCTTTTAAAAGAGTTGATGGTCACATGGAAAAAGATTTTGAGCCTTTTCTTAATCTCAATGAAAATATGATTAAATAGTCTCATCATACGCATAATCTAAGAGATATGCGATAATTCACCCCAACTAAATCCTGTCAAAGTTATTAATCGCTGTCTGGAAAAGTCAAGTGCGGCTGAAACAGTCTGTTTTTTAATGTCAGCCGTCCTTCGGAAACGTTCAGATTCTTTGAAAACAAAAATCTGACATGCACACTTGACCAGATTCCATCCATCTCAATGGTCAACGCCAAAATTTAATGGCGTGCCAGAGGCCCATAAAAATCCGCAGGGCAGCGGTGGATTCTATGAAAGGTTTTGATATTTATGAAACAGTCACCAAATTAATTATTGACCGTCTTGAGAAAGGAGTTATTCCATGGGCAATGCCATGGAAAACCGGCAACTCAATGCCTCGAAATCTGATAACCAATAAACCTTACAGAGGCTTTAACTTTTGGTATCTTCTTAGTTTTGGTTTTGAGCAACCTTATTTTCTTACATTTAACCAGGCAAAAGAACTTGGAGCCTCAATAAAAAAAGGGGCCAAATCATATATGGTGATCTTCTGGAAGATACTTGAATATGAAAAAGAAGATGATATAAAAAAGATGCCAATGTTAAGGTATTATCGTGTATTCCATATAAATGATGTTGAGGGGATATCAACTGACCGAATCCCAAATGATGATAAGTATGACCATCAATTTAATCCAATAGAGACCTGTGAACAATTGATCGAATCATGGAATGATATTCCACAAATCAAATTAGGTAAGAATAGTGCCTGCTATTTTCCATCATTAGACGAAGTTCATATGCCGGATCCTAAAACATTTTATAAGGATGAGGAATACTATTCAACCATATTCCATGAACTGGTTCATAGCACAGGGCACAGAAAAAGGTTAAATCGCCATGAGAAATTTTCAAACCATCATTTTGGTAGCCCTGATTACAGCCAGGAAGAATTGGTTGCAGAAATGGGTGCAGCATATCTTTGTGGAATTTGCGGCATTGAGAAGGCAACGATTGATAACAGTGCAGCCTATATAAATGGTTGGTTGAGCAAACTAAAAAGCGATAATCGTTTTATCATCTCAGCATCTGCTTTAGCTCAACATGCTGTTGATTATATTTTGGACCATCACAGTTAATGAAATGTCATAAAATTGTTGGATGAAATGAAAAAATCTGATAATAAATCACTAAATTGATGGTGCAGCAACGGTTGTGAGTTATCAATGGCATATTAATTTATCAGATTCTTAAACTTTCAAATAGCCATTGTGAAAAAGAATTAAAATCCAATCTTGGGTTTAAGAAAGCAACCAATTAATTACTAATCTTTCCGATTGTAATAATGTTGGTTGCTTTGTTTTTTTACATGCCTAATTTGTTTTTTAATGTCATCATATCCTCAGATATTTTGTTTTCCAGTACCCTTGCATAAATCTGGGTTACCTTAAGTGAGTTGTGACCTAGGACCTTTGAAACAGTTTCAATCGGAACTCCATTGGAGAGAGTCACAGTTGTGGCAAAAGTATGACGGGCCATATGCATAGTCAGGTTTTTATTAATTCCACAGATTTCTGCCAGCTCTTTCAAGTAACTGTTAAGCTTTTGATTTGATCCAACTGGTAGGATTCGGCCTTTGAGTAAAGCTTCTGGATAAAACCTGTATTTAGCCATAATATTTAGAGCATTAGGGAAAAGTGGGATGTAACATTTAGATTTTGTTTTAGTTCGATGAATGATAATCCATTGATTTCCATCATCCCTCAAATGTATATGCTCTGAATTAAGCTTTGATATATCAGAATAAGACAACCCGGTATAACATGCAAAAACAAAAATATCTCTAACTGTTGATAGTCTGTCCAATTCAATTTGTTTTGACTCTAACCTTTGTAATTCTTCCTTAGTTAGAAAATCCCTATGTGCTTCCTCCAATTTTACTTTAAATTTAGAATAAGGGTTCTTCTTTATTTTGTCCATTGATATAGCCAAATTGAGGACCCTTTTTAAATGTTTATGATAATTCCAGGCAGTATTTTGGTGAATGTTGTATTCTGATTTTAGATACATGTCAAATCTATTTAAGAAGTCATAATTGACTTCATTGACAGGAAAATCTTTGTAGGAAAGTTCATTATTAATATATTCTGCAAGTTTCTTTCTGGAAACCCTGTAATGTTTCAATGTTCTATAGGCATAACCTTTCCCAATATTATTTTCGATGGTTTTTAGGTAATAGTCAAATACCTTAAGAAAACCAATGGAATCATTGACTCCCAAATAGCGACTTTTGATAATATTAATATCAAATGGTTTGCCGATGGAAACTAACTGATATAGATATCATTTATATCAGTTGTTATTTTATTTAACCTGTTGTTAAAGGTTTGAGCTCCATTAGCAAAAGGTTCTAGTTTCTGTGTTACTTCATTCCACTCGCAAGGAAGAATGAAAATGCCAGTTGATAACTCAATTCTTTTTTGGTTTAGAGTCACTCTGATATAGAGAGGACAGGAGCCATCTTTTTTTGCTTTCCCTTTTTTAAAAGTAAAACTGCTTATTAGTCTCATATTCAATAGTTTTAAGGTGGCGAGACCTGGTCTCGGCAATATTGTTAAATAAAAGCCAATTTGGTCTCTTCGCCAAGTTCATAAATCATTAAAATGAGTCAAATAATATTTTGTCTGTCAGTGAGATATGATTTGCCGAGACCTATTTCTTTAGAAAAGTCAATAGGTCTCGATTTAGTCCCTTTTTTACCCTATTTTCTTGCTTTTTTATGAAATTTTGCTCAAATAAAAAAGCGCCTAAAACATTAGTTTTAAGCGCTTTTGGGTTGTTTTGAAGGTGTCCCCAGTACCCGAGGCGGGACTTGAACCCGCACGACCTAATGGTCACAGGATTTTAAGTCCTGCGTGTCTACCAATTCCACCACTCGGGCATCCTTGTGA
>NZ_JBNGOX010000018.1:0-103522 GCF_050589785.1 Carboxylicivirga caseinilyticus
TTAGGTACTATTCAATATTTTCAAAGATCTTTTGAGCCTTTTGCTCTTGTGAATTTTCAGCACTTAACTGCCTCAATCCGTTATCCTTTCTAACCCCTCTCGTTTAAGAAGCGGCTGCAAAGGTAAGAAGTTTTTTATTTAAGCTCCAAATCTTTTTTTAAGTTTTTTCTTCTTTTTTTTTTCGAGTCGTTCTTTTTCAATCCCTAACCCTTCTTTCGCCTCTTAAAAACCTTTTTTTGGAGCCAGAAAAACAAGTTACTAAATCTTATCTTTCTGTCAAAAACTTTCTTTGCTTTCATTATTTCAAGACCAGCCTATCGCCCGCCCCGTCTGCTTTTCATGACAACCGTTGTTCTCAAAAGCGGGTGCAAAATAAGGCAGTTTTTTCTAAACTTCCAAATCAAAATGCACTCTTTTTTTGAATCAACTCTGTTAATTTGTGTTTCTAAGCTGGTTTGGTGTGGGTTAGGGTGTAATCTTTTTTAGTTTATTTTATTCGAACTCATCTTTTCAATTTATAATATCCTTTTAAACTACTTTTGCTGCACATATCAACGACAAAATGGATAACAACATCTTTATTTATAATCCTACCTGCGACCTGGCAGTGGAGAATGGCACAATAAGTTATATGGCACCCGTTTCTCTTCGCAAATTTGAAGTTGATATCTCACCATTAATGTCATTGATGGCATCTGAGAATGACATTTTATTAACAGAAAATAAAGATTATCAAGAGTTTGTCGAATTCTGGAACAAAGCCGGCTTTAACCAACCAAAATATCTATCGTGGAATAAAATAAATAAATTATCTAAAAACTATAAGGTTAATCCTTGGGGATGGAGCCCCGTAATTGCCCAACGACTTAAGCAATTTAATATTGAATACAATTTCAATAACCCAGAAACAAAGCTGCTTTTCAGTCGACAAACAAGCCTTGAAATACTTACCGAATATCTGAAATTAACTTTGCCATTCAAACATGAAATAAGTTTTCAACCTGTTTTACCTCTTAAAATTGTTGATTTACAACCCTTGGAAATGTTATTAAATCAATACCCGGATGGCATCATCTTAAAAACTCTATATAGTTCTTCGGGAAGAGGATTACTTTTTATCAGACAAAAAGAAGAAATTACGCGGAATCAAACCTGGATAGAAGCGAAAATAAAATTGCACGGTTATGTGATTGCTGAACCTATCTATAATAAAGTACAAGACGCCTCTTTACAGTTTATCGTTGAAAAAGACAACTATCATTTTTTGGGTTTGAATTACTTTGATTCAGATTGCAAAGGTAAATTTCAAAAAGAGCATATTGGAACACCTGAGGTTATTCAATCATTATTACCTAAAGACGAAACCTGGATTATAGAAACAGCTCAACAAGTTGCCCAGGCAATGCAAAATACATGTCTTCATAAAAAATACAACGGCCCGGTTGGTGTTGACTCCATCTTTTTGCTGGATAATAATAATCAATTGAAATTTCATCCTCTCATCGAAGCCAACCTAAGATGCAATATGGGACTTATCAACATGAAACTTAAGGAACGTATTCACCAGGGTAGCATTGGAACCTGGCAGATTGAAGTATTTAAGACTGGAAAAGCGAAAGAGTTCTTTTCTCAGCAAATAAAAGATCATCCTGTAAAAATAAAAGATGGTAAGATAACCGAAGGTTTTATTCCTTTAAGTTCATATGGAGAAAATCAGCAGTTTGCAGCATGGGGTCTAATACATTCTAATACTAATGACTCTGCAATTCAGGAATAATAAACTGCTTAATGCTTTTTATGGCTTTCACATAGCCAATCTCAACCAACTCATCAACCTTATCGTATTCCCATGACGAAAAGTTACGAAGCTTGCGGGGCTCAATGTAAAAATCACAATAATTTCGACTAAGTTTAACATTTTGCTCCAAGGCAAGTGAGAATGAGCGTTCTGCTATCGCCCTTGCTCCTTTGACTTCTTCGACTATTCCGTTATGATTGACATTAACCCCTATAATACGATCACAACGCCCCAATAAACACTCTGCCGGAAGGTTATTAAACAATCCGCCATCGATATAAGTCTGTTCATTGATCTGCTGAGCCGGAAAAACAAAAGGAATAGATGCTGATGCAATTACATATTCAAACAAGTTTTGCCCTTTACTAATAACCTCAACCCTGGCTGTATTTAAATTAGAAACCGCAACGAAGAACTTCTTTTTAAGAACAGAAAAGTCATTCTGACCGATCTTTTCCTCAAATATATCTTTTAACGGATTTAGATTAAAAAGTCCGGTGGGTTTAAAACTGATACCTAAAATCTTATAAAACTTTTCTTCATGCAGAATCTTTTGCATCTCGTCTGGTGTAAATCCGGCGGCATAAAACAAGCCCACAATAGCTCCCATACTGGTTCCTGATATTACTTGCGGATAAATCCCATGCTCCTCCAGCGCTTTCAGAACGCCGATATGAGCAATTCCACGAGCTGCTCCACCACTCAAAGCAATACCAATATTGAATTCTTCTATCGTCTTCAGCTGTTTCATAGTTTACAATTTGATTACTCAAAAATAAAAAATGATTCCATTTGAAGACACCTGAATTTTACTTTTTGGATGATGAGTAAATATCCAGCCACTGATAAACCCAATTCCTCCCCCTAAAACTACATCCGAAAACCAATGTTTGTTTTTATACATACGTGCATAAGCCACTGAGGCTGGTATCACATACAACCAGCGGCTGTAACTTTCGGCAAATGGTGTAAATGCTGCAAAAGCCAGCGAAACATGCCCCGATGGCAACGACTTAAATTGATCCTCATTACTAAAAGGACTATAAGCAAAAGAACCTTCATTAACAAATGGTCTGGCACGACCAACAGAGATCTTTATCATCTCGGTTGATAATGCAGTAACAGCGATTGATTTAATGGCATTCCATGATGTGTACCGCAGTTTATCGTTTTTAAGAACATAACCTGCCCCCCAACTCAATCCTACAGCTGGTAAAATCAAAAGCTTTTCTCCAAAAAAGTTAGCTCCTTCTGCAATACCATCAGCAAAATCATTTTGATTATTTTGTAAGTATCTTTGAATAGGCTCATCTATAGCAAAAGACAAAACAGTACCTGCTCCAACTATTAATGAAAGTCTGGTTACATTTTTCCGGTAATAAATCATATCAGACTCAAAGTCAGCAACAACCTTTTCCGGTTTAACCTGAGCCTGACAATTCAAATTAAAAACAATAACAACTAACAAAAGCATCCACTTCATGGCGCAAAGATATATCTTTTAGTAATCCCATCCCTGCAAACTGATTACTTGCACAACGACATTTATTATGATAAGACATAACTAAATCATCAGATTCTGACATAACCGATCCAGTTCACTTTCTTAACAATGAATTAACCTCATCGGTGATCCATTCTCGTATTTTCGTTGCTTTTGAAACATTAAAATGAAGAAATCTGACTTTGGAAATGATTTTCAATGGGGAGCAACCATCTCTGCCTTTCAAAATGAAGGTCACTCAAGAGCTGATGGAAAAGGATTATCTATCTGGGATACATTTACAGCCGAACCGAAGAACATAAAAAATAATGACCTTATAGGCGACGCCTCTTCATTTTACACAATGTATGAGCAGGATATAGTAACTGCCAAATCTCTCGGTTTGGATGTATTTCGATTTTCCATAAGCTGGTCTCGAATAATTCCCAAAGGTACAGGTGCTATTAATTTAGATGGATTACAGTTTTATCACAAAGTAATTGATGCTTGTCTTAAAAACGGTTTGATTCCATATATTACCCTTTACCATTGGGATTTACCACAGGCTCTTGAAGACAAAGGAGGCTGGAGTAACCGTGAAATAATTGGTTGGTTTAACAAGTATGTTGAAATAAGCGTAAATGAATACAAAGATAAGGTAAGTAACTGGATAGTAATGAATGAACCCATGACCTTTGTAGGGTTAGGGTATTTTATGGGATATCATGCTCCACAGAAAAAAGGAATAACCACGTTTTTAAAAGCAGCCCATCATGTTGTTTTAAGCCTGGCAGCAGGAGGACGAATCATTCGAAAGATTCAGTCAAATGCTAATATTGGTGTAGCACTTTCTTGTTCTTTTGTAAAACCACTAAATCAACTGCCCAAAAACAGAAAAGCTGCCAAACGCATTGAAGCTTTACTAAATCGTTTCTTCCTCGAACCTTTATTGGGTTTAGGCTATCCAACTGATGTAATGCCAGTTCTCAACACTATTAGAAGGTATTTTAGAAAAGGGGATGATGATAAAATGGCGTTCGACTTTGACTTTATCGGACTACAATATTATTTCAGAGTAGTGGCTCAACACAGTCTTACACCGCCGGTATTATTTGCTAACGAGGTACATCCTACTCAACGAAAAGCCAATTTGAATACTATGAACCTCGATGTTTATCCCAAAGGATTATATAAGATTTTGAAATTCTACCATTCTTATCCGCAAATCAAAAAAATAATCATTTCCGAAAGCGGAGTTTGTTTCCCCGATTTTAAAGTTTCAAAACATGTTCATGATGCACGCCGGTTAAAATATCATCAGAAAATGCTAAAACATGTATTAAAAGCACAAGCCCAAAATATTCCGGTAAAAGGTTATTTTGTTTGGACTTTGGTAGACAATTTTGAATGGAAAGAAGGATTTGAACCTCGCTTTGGCTTGGTTTATAATGATTTTAAAACACAGGAAAGAACCATTAAGGATTCTGGATTATGGTTTCAACAATTTCTTACTTCCTCTGAGGCCACAACAAAGAAAATAAAACAGACAACACAAAAGCAATAACATAACTCGATAGGCGCTCTGAGATTCCGGTTGATTCTGACAAAAACGTCTTCCAAATAATTGAAGATACTGTTCCTCCTAACAGGGAACCATACAAACCCGCCAATGAAAAACGTTTCCAGAAAAGCAACAAGATAACAGCTGGTCCAAATGAAGCTCCAATACCCGACCATGCATAAGAAACCAAACTATAAACAGTTTCCTCCAACGAAATAGCAAATGCAAATGCAACCAAACCAACAACCAAAATCAAAATTTTATTGAATAATAGCTTTTTCTCCTGAGTAATTCTTTTTATTGAAAAGCTATTGGTCACATCTTCACCTATTGCTGTTGAAGCCACCATCAATTGTGATGATGCAGTACTCATCATTGCGCTTACGGCTCCCGACAATAAAATCCCTGCCAGTAGAGGATTTAATAATACCACTACCATTGTTGGCATAATCTTCTCTGAATCATTTAAAAGAGTTTGCATCACATCACCCAACAAACCTTTTTGAGCAAGAGCATAACCAAAAATACCAATGGCAAAAGCTCCTGTGTAAGCCAATGAAGTCCAAATAACAGCCACCCTTCTACCCTGCGTTGTTTCTTTCTCGCTTCTTAAAGCCATCATTCTGGTTAGTAACTGAGGTTGACCAGTATAGCCAAAGGCCCAGCTCAAACCGTTTAGAATTAATACTAAAGAGAATATTTCAGAGCCACCGGAATTTACATACATTTCCGGCAAATGAGAAAAGCTTCCTGCTAAATCTACCCCATTCTCAACAGCAATAAAATAAGCAACAATAGGCAATCCCACACAGGTAACAGCCATTAATACAGCCTGAAAAGCATCGGTTGCAACAACTGTTATAAAACCACCCAACATAGTATAAACAGTTACCAATCCAGCTCCTAAAACCATTCCCCAGAAAGGATCTATGCCAAATGTATTCTGAAATATCTTTCCAGCCCCTGCAAATTGAGAAGCAATGTAAAGCATAAAAAAGAAGACAACAATTAGAGATGTTGATATACTGATAGCCCTGTCGTTACCGGGAAATCGTTTCATGAATAAACCCGGAACCGTCATGGCATTATACTTCTCGGTATATCTGCGTATGGGCTGAGCCATTGTAAACCAGATAATAAAAACACCCGTAACACACCCCAAGGCAACCCATATCGAAGCCATCCCTTCAGCAAAAGCATGCCCCGTTAAACCTAATAACAACCAGGCTGATTCACCAGTAGCCCTTTCAGACAAGGCTAATGAATACCCTGAAATTTTTTTACCCCCAATAACAAAATCAGCATTTGTATGAGACTTTCGAGCACTAACTGCCACTATTATAATGAGAAGAACCAGGTATAAAACAAAAATAAGAGTCATGGGCCTGAGGTTTTGCCCCTAAAGATAAAATTTATCCCAAAACCTTTATTACAAGGATATTAAATAAGAAAATAAAAAAGAGGCAATCAACTTGTGATTACCTCTTCTATGTTACTACTCGCCAACCTATTATATGAAGTCAAGTACGAGAAAATTCTTATTTCTTATAAATTAGCAGAGCTGAATATACAGTCACTGTTTTATCGGAATGTCCATTAAATTTAATGTCGATCAACTGATCAGTTGTAATTCCTTCTTTCACAATAAACTTATTGATCTGGTCGTCCAATGATTCATCAAAGTCATCCGTACCTGTATATTGAAAATGCTTCGTAATAATATTGCTCATAAATTCGTAAGTTAAAATTCAACATTTATTTCTTTCTACTACGAACTTAAAAACTTAAGGATACATTATATCCTCTATTTTTTGACCAAAATATCATTGATTTACTGCTGAAGCTCCATCCATTCCATGAATTTCGAGAAATCACCATTATTCTCGGTTAACCAGGCCAGTACTTTTTCTTTATATGCGCAATTACTTATATAGTAAGAATAAACATATTCATGCTCATTTGTGGTTAGCATTTTAAAGAAATCGATATAGGTTAATGCAAAAAAATCCAGATCAGCGACATCCACTTCTTTCATTAGGGTAAACAAATCCTGAGTTTGTTCTGCCATCTTCAAATATGGTTCTGAATCCAGATCTTTTTCATCCATTAAATAACCGGCAGCAATGGTTCCCACTCCTAATTCCAATGCAGACATGCCTGCCTTCGATGGATTCAAGCCAACAGAAATAGCAACTGTATTACCTTTATGAATTGCTGATAGGGTCCATAGATTCTGTAATTGATTATAGGCATCAACACTTCTTTTACTATCCTGCTCAAACAAAAGGAAATAATACAATGGCAACATACTTTTTAGCCTTTCACCTTTTGCTTGCATAATTGAAGAAAGAAGAAGATGACTGCTCATATGTAGTTTATTAAGCTGAATAGCTTTCTCCACACATTTTTCAGCTTCTTCTGTTTCGTTATTTTTGTAATAACTCAGCCCCAGATTATAATATAAAAGATACTCGTTGGGATATTCACTGATAACCTTTCTATAGAATCTTATAGCTCCTTTGGCTTTACCGCTGTAATCAAGTGCAGCACCATAAACCATACACGCATCAAGGTAGTGTGATGTTTTTTTTCTGACTACTTCAAAACTGTAATAGATAGCTTTATCATAGTTTTCTAACTCAAGATAAGAATAAGACATTTCATATTGAGCTCTCAGATTATTTTTATCTTTAGCTAAAGCCTGATTATACTTACTGATAGCATCATGATACAAACCATGATTTTGCAATGCCACACCCTGATCAATCAACTTCTCAACTTCATCATTCTGTGCAAATCCAACCCAGAATATCAACTGACATAAAACAATTAAAAGAAACCTTTTCATGCTGTAAGTATATGTCTTTCTATTAATTATTTCAATGTCCAGACCAGAAGATTAAGAAACTTTAACAACCCGTTATTGTGATTCAAACCGGCATAAAAGTTTTCAATACGGCTTCTACTTCTCTAACAAAACCTGCTTTATTTGGCTTCGAAGGTGCATATACATAACCTTCAAGCATAATTAACTGATTGTTTTCAAAATCGGCATAAAAGTAATCAACAAACGGACCACCCATAAAGTCACCTTCGACCTTCCACAACCCTCTTAACTCAGTCCATTTTCGTCCGGCAAACTTGCTTTTGTTTACAACAACCGGAAAATGTTCTTCTGTGGTCATATAAGATCCGGGATGTTCTCCGGGTACCTGTTCAAACAATATCTTATTTCTCAATTCTAATAAAGATCTGGCATCTGTATTTTCAATTGAATCAAGTGAAAACTGAAACACAAAAACACCCAGATGACTATCAATTCTATCATTTACAATCCAGGTAAAATAATTATCCTTCTTTTTTAAACGGTACCCTTTGGGAAAGTGCAAACTAAATGGATATTCCTCTTTTACAAGATTTACCACAGCAGGTTCATAAACCAAATTGTACGATTTAACAAGCGCATCAATGTCGCCATTATAGAAGAAACTTTTTATTTTAGGCCATTTTTGAACAATCAATTCCTCCAACTCTTTAGTATCTTTTGCAATAACTTCTGCTACCTGCTGATTTAAAGCCCACTCATTTTTCCTGAATTCTACTCTATTGGAAGAGGCGTTAGGTCTAACAGAAACAAATAATATATTTCTATACGTTCGAAAATGGCGTTGGAAATCAGAAAAACTAATTCTGGTTTTTTTAAACATCGTTTCGATCTGTGGTAATGCTGGAAAATCATCTGACAAAAGGTTACGCAGAGTATCTCCCAGGTTTGTATTCCAGTTGTCGTCATCAATAACTAAAAGAACTTCGCCAGGTGAACCAAGAGGACGAGGTTTGATATCATTAACTGTATTATTGCATGATACTGCTATAAAAACCAATGATAATACAATGGCAACAGAAAGCAGAATAAAATTGGATTTTGAAAGATAATTACGCATGACTTTAGATTTAAAAGTACCGTACAAGGCATCCTTTTTTTGTGTTGCTATCACTTTAGGCACGGATTATTAATAAACTTAATTGACCTTGCACGGCACTTGATTATATATAGGTTAAGGGTTAGCTAAAGAAGAAAGTCTATTTTTGTAATTTAAAGTTTACAGGAACTGTATAAGACACTCTTACCGGTTTACCTCCTTGTCTTCCAGGGGTCCACTTAGGCATGCTGCTAACAACTCTTACTGCTTCTTTTGACAGATTAGCATCCGGGCTACGCATAATTTTTACATCAGTAATGCTACCATCTTTGTCAACAACGAATGCAACATATACTCTTCCTTGTATACCCATTTCAGCACATATTACCGGATACCTAATACTTTCGGCAAAGTATTTCATTAATCCTTCCATGCCACCTGCAGGCTCTGGCATTCTTTCTACAATAATATGAACTGAGTTATCTTCGGGTTCTGACGGTAATTCAGGAATTTCAAATGGTACATCAACAATATTTTCTGAAATAAAATTTACCTCTCCCGCATTTGGGTCATTATTATCTGTCAGTTCAATTATTGGAGCTAATATTTCCTGCTTTTTCATGGGTTCAGGTTTTTTCTCTTCCAATTTAATTGGTTCAGGTAAGATCAAATCTACTTCATATGGATCAGCTCCTTCATAGATTATTGGTACTGTAACATCCTCAGATGTCCATTCAAATGCAGCTAACGAAGCGGCTAAAGCAACAATTAAACCTATTTGAAAAAAAACTGAACGTTTGCGTTCTAAGTCGGCGTGTCTATATTTTTTTACTTTCATGACGTGAAGGTTTAAGAGTTAATAAAATGTTACTTGCCTTTCTAAAATCAATGGTTGTACCAAAAACACATCTCTCACCACAAACCATCTAAAGAAAAATCGTTAATCACTGAATACCTGTATCTTATAATCTTACGTATTTTTTTAAACTATAAATCTGATTAGTTTTTATAGTATTTAGTCCCGCCCTACAGGGCGTTTTTAGCAGCTTATTCTAGACAAATTGAATAAAACCGCCCATCAGAAAAAAAGGCATAACTAAAGCCGGGCCGTCCTGATTGATCGATTCGTGTAATCGGAAGTTTGCAGGGTCATTCAGGACAGACCGGCTTTAATTTTTTTGAAAAGAACGAGATCGTTATCTCATTGAAAAATTAAGGAACAACAGTAATAAACTTTAATAATTATTGTAATCTGAAACGTACGGGTACACTGTATGATACTTTAACAGCACGCCCTCTTTGTTTTCCAGGTTTCCACTTTGGCATTGATTTTACTACTCTTACGGCTTCTCTTTCTAAGTTGGCATCTTGAGCCCGCGTAGCAGCAACATTGGTAACCTGACCGGTTTCATCAATAATAAAGGAGACTAAAACCATCCCCTGAATCCCGTTTTCCTGGCAAATAACCGGGTATCTAACATTTGTAGACAGATACTTTAACAAGGCTTTTTCACCTCCAGGAAATTCGGGTTTATCTTCCAGAATGAAGAACGGTAAAGGATCACCGGATTCTTCTTCCTGGGTTTCGAACTTACTCATGTCAACTTCAAAGTCTTCATCAACATCAGTATCTTCGATAACCAGTTCTTCGTCTAATTCCACATCATTATCAACTATCTCAATAATATCTGACATTTGTGGTGGAGGTGGAGGTGGAGGTGGCTTAACCTCTTCCTGTCGAGTGATTGGAGGAGCTTCTTCCTCTACAATCTCTTCTTCCACCCATGACGAATTACCAGCTGCCATATCGGTTGTTGTCCATTCAAATGCTACAAACACAACACCCAAAGTGACAATTAAACCTATTTGAAAGAACATGGCTCTTTTCCTTTCCAGGTCAGCTTTTTTACTTTTTTTTACTTCCATAGGCAAATGATTTAAAGGTTCATATTGGCATCATCTGCGTAATACTAAGATCACTTCCTGGTATAAATCCCAAACGAATGATGCATTTGATTCTATCAATAACAAGAGGTATACCAGTAAAAATATTTAATGTCAAAGGAACAAATACAAAAATCACTAATACTTAAATATGTGACACTTACATCACCTTAACCAACTAATCAAAACAAAAGCAATCATGTAAATCTGTTAAATAAACCCGCCCATATGGGCGTAATTGACTAGGGCATTTTTGAAAAAAACTTACTTTTGTATAATATATCCAGCAAAATATGCCAGAACAAAATCAGAATAATAATCAACAGAGTAGTTTACAACTATTACAACAGGTTTTAGATGATTTTGCCGGTAGTATGAAAGATACTTTCTTTTATATTGTTGCTGTTGATAAACAAAACCTGATTGTTGCATCCTATTCGAGTCAGAAGAATTCTGATTTAGCCTTATTAAAAGGAAAAAACTGGAATCATTTTGAGCAGAAGATTGTGTGGAACGATACCAAACGTCACAAAGGAATTGTTACTACTATTTCATCAGCATATAATATTATCAATTGTCACCATCAGGATTATGAAGTGCCTTACAGCGTTTACCTTATTTCATCGATTGACATTGACTTTCCATGGCTAAACTTTGCAAGTGCTGCAATTGAAAAAGCCATACATGCCGAATTCCATGATGCCTCTATGCAGCAAAAAATGGAAGATACCAATCAGTATACATTTGCCATGATGAATGCTCTGAGGGTGGGTATTTTTTCGGTAAATACCAATGGAGAGATTCTGTATGCAAATGATCTGGCTTGCCGATGGATTAATATCAGACGCAGAGAATTACTTAAAATTCCGATTGATAAGATTATCAACCAATGGAAAACCATTTATAAAATAATAAGTTCGGGTGATAAATATGTAAATGAAGAAGTTCCGGTAAACACTTCTGATGGCATTGTAAAATATAATATTACAGTTAGTCCTATCTTAAATCAAGCTCAATCCAGGTTAATTGGCTTGGTATTTACCATGCGTAAACTCGAAAATGTTTACAATTTGATAAATAAATACACCGGAATGCAGGCTCATTATACCTTTAATGACATCATAGCCAAGAGTCAGGTAATGCGCAAACTGGTCGATTATGCTCAGAACATTGCAGATAGTCCTTCAACAGTTTTAATAGAGGCTGAAAGTGGCACCGGGAAAGAAGTTTTTGCACAAAGCATGCACAATGCCAGCAGTCGTAAGGATCACGGATTTGTTGCCATCAACTGTGGCGCCATCAGTGAAAACCTCATTGAAACTGAACTCTTCGGATATGATACCGGTGCGTTTACCGGTGCTAAAAAAGGAGGCCATCCGGGTAAATTTGAATTAGCCAACGGTGGCACTCTTTTTCTGGATGAAATTGGAGATATGAAACCTGAACTTCAGGTGAAGCTTTTGAGAGCTATACAGGAAAATGCCATTACTCGAGTTGGAGGTAATAAAAATATTCCTGTTGATGTTAGAATTATTGCAGCAACCAATAAAAACCTGAAGAAGGAAGTGGAAGAAGGACGTTTCCGGTTAGATCTGTACTACAGGCTCAGTGTTATACCATTACGAATTCCTTCACTAAGGGAAAGGATGGAAGATCTGCCATCATTAATACGTTTTTTCCTGTCTAAGAAATCGGTTCACCTTCAGAAAGAGGCACCAGCTCTAAAATATTCAACACTTCAACAATTCTTAAACTACGATTGGCCGGGAAACATTAGGGAACTTGAAAACGCAATAGAGCAATACGTAAACCTGGATGGAAACATCGAATTTGATCAGCTAACTTTAAAACAGAAGAAAGCGAAAAAAACGGACTCTATAGTAAGAACAGAATCTGTTCCGTCTCAATTAGGAACAGTAAAAGATATCGAACGACAATTGATAATCAACACTCTTATTCATTTCAATTATAATGTCACCAAATCTGCAGAATCACTTGGTATCAGTAGAAACACGCTCTACTTAAAAGCCAAAGCTTATGATATTCCTTTAATCAAAGAGCGTCCTATTTTATAACATTGTCCTATTTTATTACGCTTGTATTACCTAAATTGTCCTATATTAGGACATGCTTCATTAAGCTCTAAAATCCTTCTGCAAATCCTAATTTATATTCATTTGTATTACAGATCATTATAACTATCGGCACAGCTTTAGCTATTATTTTAGTATATGTTTAAGTAGAGCTAAAACAGCCATGAACTTACAACCCATCTATACCGAGACAAATGATTGCAAGGACTGTTATAAGTGTGTAAGAGAATGTCCCAATAAAGCAATTAAAGTTACAGATAACAAAGCTTCTGTAATTGATTCTATGTGTGTATATTGTGGGAAGTGTGTATCCATTTGTCCTTCAAATGCAAAAAAAGTAAGAGATGGTGTTGCCCGCACAAAACTTTTAATTAAAAATAAAAAAGAGGTATATGTATCGTTGGCGCCATCGTATATAGCTGAATATGGCAACAAGGCCGACTCACTTATTCTGGCATTAAAGAAATTAGGTTTCGCGGGTATTTCAGAAACAGCATTGGGTGCACAAGAAGTTTCGAAACAAGTGCATCAATTTTTAAATTTCCGACAGTCAGGAACATATATCTCATCAGCCTGTCCGGTTGTTGTTGAATTAGTTAGAAAATATTACCCACAGCACACTTTGGCCATTACTCCATTTATGTCGCCGATGTTAACACATGCAAAGCAACTCAGAAAATGGTATGGTAATGATATAGGTGTAGTATTTATTGGACCCTGTATCGGCAAGAAATCAGAGGCAGACTCAGCTTCCCATTGTGTAGACATTGCCTTAACTTTTAAGGAATTAAACAATTGGTTAGAGCGGGAAAAGATTTCATTAAACGATCATCATGCATCAGAGGAAGAACTATTTATCCCGCATAAGGCTCAACACGGAACAATTTACCCCATTGATGGTGGCATGATCGAAACCATTAATAAAGATGAACCTGTTACTAAAGCTGAATACATGTGTTTCAGCGGACTTAAAAACATCAGAAACATATTAGATAATCTCGACTCTGAGTCAAATGAAGGTGTTGTATTTCTGGAGCTTCTTGCTTGCGAGACCGGTTGTATTAATGGCCCGGGTATGTCGGAGCAAAAAATTTCGATTAAAAACCAGTTGGCATTAAGAAACATATGTCGGAAGCGAACTAATGAGGAAATTAAACCCAATGTTGGGGAAGGAACATTTAATATTGAGCGCGACTTCTTCAATATTAAATCCATTGACAAAAAAACGTTTAGTGAATCCAAGATAAAGGAAGCTTTACACACTATTGGTAAAACTGAAATCAGTGACGAACTGAATTGTGGCGGTTGTGGTTACGACAGTTGTCGTGATTTTGCCAAAGCCATGCTAATGAAACATGCAGAGTCTGATATGTGTGTATCTCATATGCGAAAAGTGGCACATCATAAAGCTACAATCTTACTTCAAAAAATTCCTTCAGGTGTTATTGTTCTTGATGATGAATATAAGGTAGTTGAGATGAATGCCGCCTGTGCCCGTTTGTTGGGTGAAGATATTCAACTTTGTTACGATGCAAACCCAGGAATGAAAGGGGCTCATATTGACAAAATAGGATCTTTTGCAACAATTTTTAAAACAGCATTACTTACCGGCAAAGAATATTATGAGATACCAATTACAGAATATGGCAAACAACTTCAATTATCCATTTTCAATATTCAGAAACACAAACTGGTTACAGGCATAATACAGGGCATGGCTCAACCCGAGTTCCAGAAAGATATCATTGAAAAACGAACCAGAGAAGTGATCAATAAAAACATGGAGACAGTTCAAAAGATAGCTTTCTTATTGGGAGAAAATGCTTCTTACACCGACTCGTTGCTTAACTCTATTTTAGAAACACAGGAGAAGACGCATGCAGAATAAGCATTTCTACATAGAATCTGAAACCTGTCAGGCAAGCAAGTATCGGCAAAATGTATGTGGCGATTCCTGCGAATCCAGAAAACTAAAAGATGAGGATCGTTTTATTACCGTTCTGTCTGACGGGTTGGGCTCTGGTGTTAAAGCAAATGTTTTATCAACCATGACAACAGGTATGGCTCTGCAGTTTACTGCCCGGAACAATCCACTTAAGCACACCTCTGAATTCATCATGCGAACCTTACCGGTTGATACGCAACGTAAAATCAGCTACTCTACTTTTAGTATCATCGACATCAATTGTTTTGGAGAAGCTCATCTGGTTGAATTTGATAATCCTTCGGTTCTTATCTATCGAAATGGAGATTTTATAAATTCCGATCACACTTTACAAAAGATAACACGACCTGATGCAATAGATGCAACAGTAAAAAATTCACATCTCAAACTCGAAAAAGAAGATCGGATCATCATGGTTTCAGATGGCATTACTCAATCTGGAATGGGCACACGTGTAAATCCTTTTGGATGGGGTGAAGATGGTTTGAAAGATTTTATCAGAACTTCGGTTGATGATAAACCTGCCATTTCTGCACTTGAACTTGCCAAGAAAATTCTGGAACGGGCCAAAAACAATGATGCCAATGAATTAAAAGATGACGCTACCTGTCAGGTTATTTATTGCCGTGAACCCCGGAAGCTTGTGCTTGCCTCCGGTCCTCCTTATTATAAAAATTACGACAGTGTACTAGCAGAAAGAATCGACACTTTTGAAGGTTTAAAAGTTATTTGCGGAGGTACCACATCAAAGATTATTTCAAGGGAATTAAATCGTCCGATTGATATAAATATCAATCAGATAAATTTGGATTTACCACCGAAAGCCAACATGAAAGGCATTGATTTGATTACCGAAGGTATTTTAACATTAGGCAAAGTCTCATCTATTCTTGAATCAGTAAAGTTCAATATGGTGGAAGGTAGCAGTCCGGCTGAAGACATGGTTCGCCTCCTATTAAAAAGTGACTCAATACTCATACTGGCTGGTACGCAGATTAATATTGCTCATCAGGACCCCAATCTTCCTGTTGAACTGGAAATAAGAAGAAATGTCATAAAAAAGATAGCCGGCATACTAGAATCCAAATTCTTAAAGACCGTTACCATCGAATATTTATAAAAAATACATCTTAATTATTATATCAGATGACCTATTACAACAACGCTGTAAGAACTAAAAGAGAATTACTAATCCGACTTATTCAACTGCTTGATTCAAATCATTTGTTCGATCAGATTGATCGCATAGCGCTGGAAATGCGTCCACGAACAAAGGCTCCAATCCGATGCTGTGTTCATAAAGACCGAGCTGTTCTGAAATATAAAATAATGGCAGCAATGGGTTTCAACATCAGTGATGAGGAAGATGAATTAACTCCTTTGCGTGATTATGCTTTGAAAGCCATTGAAGGAATTGAATCAAACGGTGAATTTTTAACGGTGGTTGATGAGGCTTGTAGCTCTTGCGTTCAGGTCAACTATACAGTAAGTAACCTTTGTCAGGGTTGTGAAGGACGCCCATGTCAGGTTAACTGTCCTAAAGATGCTATTACGGTTATTAATGGCAAAGCTAATATTGATCATCACAAATGTGTTAACTGCGGACTATGTCAAAAAGCTTGTCCTTTTCATGCTATCGCATACTTACCAGTACCTTGTGAAGAATCATGTCCGGTAAAGGCTATCAAAAAAGATGAACACGGAATTGAGCAAATCGATTTTGACAAATGCATTCATTGTGGTAAATGCATGACTGCATGTCCGTTTGGTGCCATTGCCGAAAAATCACAGGTTTTACATTTTTACAATACACTTAAACTGCAAAAACAAAAAATGGTAGCGATGGTCGCACCTGCGGTTTTGAGTCAATATAAGGGAACGAGCAGTCAGATTCTTGAAGCTATTAAAGCCATTGGCTTTGATGAAGTAATTGAAGTTGCAGAAGGAGCCGAGATGACAACACAGGAAGAGACCAGAGAACTTCTTGAAAATATTGAACAGCAAAAACCATTTATGACAACATCTTGCTGTCCATCCTATGTTTATCTGGCCGAGAATCATATTCCCCAATTGAAAGAGCATATCAGCCACACGCATACTCCAATGATTTACACAGCTCAAAAGGCAAAAAAATTATATCCTGATTATGCCACTGTATTTATTGGTCCTTGTTTAGCAAAAAGAAAAGAAGCATACCTTTCTGGTATAATTGACTATGTAATAACAACCGAAGAACTTGCATCCATCTGGACAGCACTTAAAATTGATCCAGCCAATTTTGCAGATGAAAAAAATGTGAACAAAGACCTCAAGCCTGAAAACAGAGGATTTGCTGCTTCAGGTGGAGTGCATCAATCCATTCTGCTAAATCTGAATAAAGATGTAAAAATAAGAAGTCAGGTTATTAATGGCCTGAATAAGAAAAGTATTAAACTGCTAAAAGCCTTTACTAAAAAGCAACCTGACCTGGATTTTATTGAGGTAATGGCTTGTGAAGGTGGCTGCATCAGCGGTCCGGGCAATATTACAGCTCCCAATATCAGTCAGAATAATTTACAAAAGGTAATGAACGAATTAATACCTGAAACAGTAATTAATTAGAACAACACGGCCGTTGTTTTTATATAATCCTTGGTTAGAAGAACCCATTCGTAAACGTTTCGAATGGGTTTCTTTTTATTGCAGGTCTTTAATAATTTCAATACCGAACTTTTTAATCTTTCGCTTCATCGCATCTCTACTGATACCCAGCAAAGTGGCTGCTTTCGTTTGATTTAAATCCGACTCTTTCAATGCCTGTTCGATCAATGTTCTTTCATTTTCATCCAGGTTTAATCCTCCGGTTGAGACAACTTTTTCAATCTTAGGAGTTGCATCACCTTTAATAAGAAAATCTTCCGGTTGCAAAGTATCATTATCAGACAGAATCATTGCTCGTTCTACCATATTACGTAATTCACGAACATTGCCCGGAAAATGATACTGTTCCAATTTTAAAACCAAAGCTTCAGAAATACCGGGTTTAGTTTTTCCTTTTTTACGGGCAAAACTTTCAACAAAATGATTTAATAAAGGACGAATATCCTCTTTCCTCTCCCTAAGCGGTGGTATATTAATCTCTATGGTATTAATACGATGAAACAGGTCAATTCTAAATTCATTATCCTCAATCAGCTGTTCAATATTCTTGTTGGTAGCTGATATGATCCTTACATCAACGGGTATTTCCTGATTACTACCTACTCGTTTAATCATATTTTCTTCAATGGCTCTTAGTAATTTAGCCTGCAACGAATAAGGCATATCTGCAATCTCGTCCAGAAAGAGCGTTCCTTTATTTGCCAATTCGAAATATCCTTTCTTCTCATCCTTTGCATCCGTAAAAGCACCTTTCACATGACCAAAAAATTCACTCTCGAGCAAAGTTGCCGGAATTGCTGAACTATTTACTGGTGCAAAAACCTTCTTTTTACGTGGACTTCCATAATGAATAATCCTGGATATAATCTCTTTTCCCGTTCCGTTTTCTCCTGTAACAAGTACATTGACATCACCATCTTCAGCTGCTTTAAGCGCCATTTTCAACACTTTTTTAATCTGAGGACTGTCTCCGATAAAATCTTTTTCAATCATGCTCTCAAGTTCCTTCGAAACTAATTCTTCACGGTCTTCGGCTTCCTCCAGCTTTGATTGCATGGCTAAAAACTTTTCTGTACGTTCAATAGCCAGTTGAATATCCATTATCTGAAAGGGTTTGCGAATAAAGTCAGAAGCTCCTTTACGCATGGCTTGTATTACCATATCCATATCACCATAACCACTTATCATGATGATTTCAAGATTCGGATATTCTCCCTTTACTTTTTCAAGTATATCCAAACCATTCATTCCAGGAAGCATTACATCCAAGATAAGAACTCCCGGCTTTTCTTCACTTAACTTCACCAATCCTTCTTTGGGTGTATTGGCAGTTGTTACTTCAAAATTTCTTTTCTCAAGATGATATTTAAGCTTCTCGGTGATTCTTGATTCATCATCAAGTATAAGCACTTTCAGTCTGTTCATATATTTTTGCAGATAATATTCTAGTTTATTTTTTATCAAAAACAGGTAATACGACTATCATTCGTGTTCCCTTACCACGCTGACTTTCTACTTCAATCCTGCCATTCATTTCTTTAATAAGGCTATAAGAGATGGATAGTCCTAGACCAGTACCTTTACCCAGTTGTTTGCTTGTAACAAAAGGAAGAAAAATATCAGTTTTCCGATTAGGCTGTATTCCTATACCATTATCAATTATTTCAAGATATACCTGTTTTTGATCCGAATGAGTTTTAATGTTCACTTCCATCTGAAGGTCATTTTCCTTCATTTTCCGCTCTTCCACAGCATCTCTTGCATTGGATAACAAATTATGAATTACCTGTTCCAAACGATGCGGATTTCCCAGAACCAAGGGTAATTTATCCGCCAGATTAAGCCCAAGTTTAATATGATGATTGGCATATTGATTACCGATCATTGAAACTGCACTTTTCACGCATTCACTAACATCAAATTCTTCTTCTACTTCATCTTTCTGACCACTGCTAAAAATTCTGATATGGTCAACAATCTGCCTAACTCTAACAATATCTTCAAATATTTCTTCGACCGATTGGTTGATAAAACCCTTGTTAGGACTTTCTTCCGATAGTTCATATTTAATACTCTCAGTCGATAATGAGATATTTTGGATGGGTTGATTGATTTCATGCGCAATTCCTGCAGCCAGTTCACCTAACGAGGTTAGGCTGGATTGATGCATGATTATTTGTTGCTGCTCTTCCTGTTTCTTTAAAGCTTCAGCAATTCGTTTTTCCAGGTTCTTATTTTCCTCACGTTTCAGATAGTAGCGATAATAAATAACAAAGACCAAAATGGAAATTATCAGGATGGTAGACCCGAATAAGAGTCTCCAACGAACAAGGTTTTCTTTCTCCAACTCTAATAAATAGTTCTTATTTTTAGCCTGAAGTATTTCATTTTCTTTCTTTTTTTCCTCCAATTCCTGTAAGCCCCATACATCAACAAAGTTGCTGACATTTTCTTCCATCATCACCGACTCCGATAATTTTGAGTATAATATCCGGTATTCATAAGCCTTTTTAAAATCGTTCAGCTCTTCATATATTTGTGATAACGCGAGATAATTATCCCTGATAAGATCATTTGCCTGATTTATACTCTGAGCTAATGCCAAACTTTGTTTGTGACTTTTAATGGCATTTTTAAAATCTTTCCATTCAGAATAAATCATTCCAATATGCAACAGACTCATTGCAGCTTCCCAATGCTCATTATGCTCAATCTGATAATCAAGAACCTGAAGATAGGTCTTGAATGACTGATCCATATCTCCCTTATAAAAATAAGCATTTGCTATATTGCTTTGTAAAATAGATTTACTTCGATGATCTCCCATATTATCCAGAATAGACTCCATTCGATGATAGTAGACCAAAGCAGTATCATACTGTTCCTCATAAAAGAAGATCTCACCAATCTCGCCCAGTAATCTAACCCTGTCACTCTGTTTTTCTTCATCTTCTCTGTCTTCCACTAAATCGAGAGCCTGCTTGTAGTATGATAGTGCCATTCTGTAATCTGCAATGTTTTTATAAACATCAGCCATCTGTTTATAAGTCTCAGTAATATTCTTCCAATCCTTTTCTTTTATATAAAGATTTAGCGAACGTTTATAACTTTTCAACGCTTTTTCCGACTGTTTTAATCTGAAATAAGTAGTTGAAAGCTTACTCATACTTCTGTTATCACCTATGTCTCTGTATGAACTTAAAGATTTTCGATAAGACACTAAAAGCTGCTCATAATCATTGACAAAATAATAACCCATTCCCAGATTGTTATATGCCTCAGCTTCCCCTTTTTTATCTTTATGCTGAATAGCCAGTTGCAAAGCTTGTCTGGCATATTTGATAGCCATTTGAGGGTCACTATATAGATAAGTTTTGGAAAGTTGATTATATATATCTACCTGTTCCTTAACAGAAGCATTTTTGAGCTTCCCCTGCAACTCATTAACCTGATCTGTTTGAGCCTTTAATATCGTTGATACTGAAACGATCAATAGTAAAAGAAACAAGCAAAAAACTCTGTTGGTTGAAATCCTCGGACACATTTAGGTAGATTGACGTATTGGCTATTTTAGCATAAAAATAATAAAATTAAATAAAGAAATACTTCGTTAATTAAAGAGGCTACAGATAATACAAAAATTTAAGGTGGTTAATTGTTAATGTTTAAATCAGAACCTTTTTCTCAGATTTATCGTACTAGAAGATGTATATAATTAACCATTCAAAAGAAGAAACCTTAAAGCAAAGTCTTTAAGGTTAAGATCAATAAGAATTATGATTTTTATCAAATCGACCAAAATGCTCACTTATTCCAGCAATACTAAATTGCTGTCAGAGTGATGATTAAGTAGTTTAATAAAAATTCTTATAATTAACGTACTAAAATTACCGATATTTATCGTTAATTATATGACGAAAGAGATTACATTTGCAATGTGGTGATATAAAATCTTTAAATAAAGGTTTTTCAAAAAAGAATAAAGAATTCTCCTAACAAAGGTTAGGTTAATAATGGTGATAAAGGTGTAGAGCTGGTTTTGGCGAACCGGCTCTATATATTTTTAGGCCAAACCTCATCTACAACTTCATGTAGAAATTCCCTTTGATGATAATCTTTATCAACAACCGTTATACTTATATAACCAAATTCACTTCTCTCGATCCTCTATCAAGTTATTACTGATAAGTTCCTAAATTGACAATATTTTTTAGCTATCCATTTAAATAAAACACATCTCTTTCTTGATTCTATTTTATTAGAAACTGATAAGATTGATATATAATAGTTAAAAACAGAAAAAAGGCTATTCTAAAATATAGAACAGCCTTTCTAATAAATATTTTACCTCGAAGGTTTTACTTATTTAGCATACACTCCAGGTTTTAAATCTATATTCAAATTTTAGTACTTATTCTGAACCATATTTGAATTAGCATCTAATTCTCTTTGTGGAATTAAGAACAACCACTGTGGGTTCTCACTTGGCTTAGCCTGCTGATAACCTGTCAAGTAAAGGTCAGGACTTGCACCACTACCTGTCAAATCAAGTTCTTCATCATTTCTAAGCATATCGAACCAACGGTGCCCTTCAAGGAACAATTCAATACGTCTTTGAACCAAAACTTCATCAACCAAAGCTTGTCCAGTATTTGTTGATTTAACGTAACCTGCATCTCTTGCTGATACCAATTCAAATAAGGTAGTTTGAGCTTCACCACTCTTATTTTGACGAGCTTCAGCTTCAGCTTGAATCAAGTACATTTCTGCTGCTCTCATATGAAGAACATCCATAGGAGTAATGGTTGGGCCATCTGATTGCGATAATTTGATATGCATGTATGGAACCATATTATGAGAACTCGCATTGTTAACTATTGTACGATATTCTGAAATGGCAGCATCGTACTCAGCTTCACTGGCATATCTTCCTTCATTTGCTCCCTCATCCCATTCATCAAAAGTACTTGGACAATCCTTCAATATCAAATCTCTACGATAATCAGTTTCCGACATTAAATCATATAGATTATGATTCATAAATTTAGGATTACTTCTATTTTGTGAACCATTAAAGTTATTCGAACAATAGTAGAAATATGAATAATAATAGGAAGTTTGATCCTGGATCATTTTCGATCCCCACATCCATTCTGGATTGTTTATTGTATTAAAACCAGATTTATATTCAGATTCACTCATAAGGGAGTAATCCTGACGGGCTTCATTGGCAAATTTTTCAGCATTTGCCCAATCACCAATAGTCAAATACACTCTTGCTGCAATCCCTTTAGCAACATCTATATTCAGGTGTGACAAATCCTCTCTGGAAGATGCACCCTCAAAATAAGTAATTGCTGAACTTAGATCAGAAGTAATCTGATTGTATACTTCCTGAACAGTATTACGAGCCAAGCCTTCATAAGGAGGTTCAGTAGCCAGCATTACAGGCACTCCTAAATCTGTAGATGGATTACCAATCATGTAAGCTTTTCCAAAGAAACGAACCAGATTAAAATGAGCCCAAGCACGATAAGTGTATGCCTGACCTAAAATATTATTCAGATCATCCGACTCCTGAAGTCCGTTTGCTGCATTTATAATATTATTAACTGAGCCAATAATGTTGTAATTAAAAAACCATATGTATTCCAAATCAGACCTGGTAGCATTTGTATGCATGGTCCATTTCAACATAGCATTAAACCAACCATTACCTTGGGCAGAGTGCAATGCATCTCCTGCAGCATATTCTGCTGTCGGTATCATAAATTGTTGTCCTGCGTAATTACTAACATATCCATTTTGAGCATACATAGCACGATGAACACCGTTCAATGCCAGCATCATGTTATCTGTTGATCCTAACGCTATTTCCGTTGATACTGAATCGGTAGGAACAATTTGCAAGAAATCTTCACTACACGAGCTTAAACCCAGAATTAACGCAAAGACTAGCGATTTTGGTAGAAATTTATATTTTATCTTCATTGTAGTATTCTTTTCTATTGATTAAAACTGCAAATTAAAACCTAAAATGATAGATCGGCTTGGATTATAAGCAAACTCATCCTGCGTTCCATTGAAATTGAAAGTTGGATTCATTCCTTTTCTAGCTGTGAATAAGTAAAGGTTTTCACCTGTCAAAAACATACTTAATTGTCCCACTCCCCAATTATTCAAAATTCTTCGTGGGAAATCATAACTCAACGTAACATTTCTGATATTCAAATAGTCAGATGAAATTAGGAAATAATCAGATGTTGCATATAAATGCGAGTTAGAATATTGTAACCTTGGAAAATCAGTTACATCTCCAGGATTCATCCAGGAATTTTTCACATCAGGATGTAAAGATTCACCTGCTGTTGCAATAAGCATACCTTGATAAATACCATCCAACATTTTTCCACCTAATGAGTATGTTAACAACACATTCAGATTAAAACCTTTAAATCTAAAGTTATTTCCTATTGAACCTTGCAATTTAGGAAATGCAGAGGCTCCTACATAACCATAACCGGCCTCATTAGAATCTTTTGTCAAAACGGGATCTCCGTTTTCATCAAATGCAAGTTGTGTTCCAATGACTTCTCCATCCTCATTGGCTACATCCTCCCAAACGTGAAATCTGGTCGCACCATCTTCAGGATCTACATCATAATATTTTCTTAACCAAAAATCATAGATTGAATGACCTTCTGACCATCTTTTGGTACCATTAACAAAAGGATCAGGAATAGAAGTTATTTCATTTTTAATGGTTGATCCCATTAGGCTAAGGTTCCATGTGAAATCTGAATTTCTAACAATATCACCTTCCAACGTAATTTCTAAACCACTATTAACCATTGCTGCTATATTTCTAGGTTGCTCAAGCAAACCCATTGAAGACGCCAAAGGCATACTATATAGTAAGTCATCTGATTTACGATTATACCATTCAATTGTACCATTTACCCTATTGAACAATGCAAAATCCGTAGCAATATCAAAGGTCTTATTTACCTCCCATGTTAATGCAGTATTTCCAACCGTACTCCATTTAATACCTGGGCTCTCAGCATTAGGAAAAGTTTCATAAAGAGCCTGATAACCATAGTCTCCCGTGTCGTCGTTTCCAACTTCACCGTAAGAAGCCCTAATTTTCAAACTATTCACCCAATCCACTGAATTCATGAATTGTTCCTGGTCAATCCTCCAGCTACCTCCAACAGAGTAGAAATTACCCCAACGTACATCTTTATGGAAAGCTGATGAACCATCCCGGCGGAAAGAACCTTCAATGTAGTATTTATTATCATAGTTATACTTTACACGGGAAAGATAACCCTCTAAAGTTTTATCTGTTGTATAACTGGTATTTGTTGATGTATTTACAAAATTATTCAACTCATAAATACCACTAACAATAAACTGATTCTTAAATCCTCTTTGGTAAGTATATTTTCTTGAAAATGATTCATGACCAACAAGTACTGAGAAATTATGAACATCATTGATCGATTTTTCATAATTAAGAAGTTGGTTGAAATTTATTACAGTTCTGGTGTAACGGGTTTCATCCATTCTACCAGTTGGCGCACCGTCACCAATTTTCTCATTCTCAAAACCTTTATATTGATAATTCTGAATATCAACACCAGCATTAATAGTTGCAGTCAAACCTGGCATGAAAGTAATTTTCGCATAAGATCTGTTACCAAATTCATTTCTTTTGAAATCATCACTATTCCAGTTTAATTCAGCAATAGCATTTCGTCCCTGATTAATTGGTCTTGAATACTCTGATCCATCATCGTATTGTTTTTCCCCGGCTCCATCAAGTATATACTCTCCAGTTGTCTGATCAACCAAATAGACAGGATAAATAGGTGCCGTCATTCTGGCATTTCTCCATGGATTGGAGTAAGTAGCAGAATTTGATGATCCGATATTACTATTAACAAGTGTAGCATTTAAACTTGTTCCTAATTGTAACCAATCTTTTGCATCGAAATCTATATTTAAACGAGAACTAAAACGTTCATAATCTGACTTGATTACATAACCTCTTTCGTCCAGATATCCAATAGAATAAAAATAGCTTGTTTTCTTACTACCTCCGCTCAGACTAAGATCATAATTCTGTCTGTAACCTTGTTGTTTGGCAGCTTCGTACCAATCAAGATCAGGAAGTCCGACAGTAGCATTCGGATTGATCTTTCCATCGGAACCTAAAATAGCATCATTGGCAACTCCAACAAAAGGATTATATCTCAACTGAGAATAAATATTTTCATATGCATAGCCTCTTGATTCTTCTATTGTGCTTGCCGTACCTGCCTGAAATCTGGCTTGTGCAAATGCTTCAGCCTGCAATTCATAATAATCTTTTGCATTTACTGATTCGTAGTAAGGAAGGGCATGATTAATCAAACCAGCCTGAGCTTTTATGTTGACTTTCATATTTTCATCACCCTTGTTTCCTTTTTTGGTGGTTATAATTATTACACCATTTGCAGCACGAGAACCATAAAGAGCCGTTGATGAAGCATCCTTCAAAACAGTCATAGAAGAAATGTCTCCAGGATTAATACTGGCAAGACTACCAGAGTACTCAATCCCGTCTAAAATAATAAGTGGATCAGCTGAAGTGTTAAGTGTTCCAATACCACGAATACGAATATCAGGAGAGCTACCTGGCTGACCTGATCCAGCAGTCGTTTGAAGACCTGTTGTTGACCCAGTAAGAACCTGTGCAACTGAAGAAAAAGAACGGGATTCAATTTGCTTCTCCCCAATTACAGCTGCAGAACCGGTTAAAGATTCCTTTTTGGCTGTTCCATAGGCAATAACCAAAACTTCTTCAACACCGAAAGCATCGGAAACCATAACTACGTTTATTGCAGAACGTCCATCAATCTGGATTTCCTGAGTTTTCATTCCAACAAAAGAAAACACTAAAGTAGTGGCATCATTAGGAACTGACAAACTATAACTACCATCTACCCTGGTAACGGTACCAATAGTAGTTCCTTTAACAAAAACTGATACACCCGGTATAGCACTACCGTCTGCTTCATCAGTTACAACTCCGGTTATATCTGTAGTCTGGGCAATTAATGCCTGCAAACCAACAATAACCAATAACGAAAGTACAAGTAGAACTTTCTTCATAGATGAAAGGTTTTAATTAATAAATAGGACTAATTTAAAATATACACAAACTTAGAGTATAAAGATATTAGATTATATAACAAAATCAACAAAATCTTATCATAAATACTTATACACATAAATTAATGTGTAATATAACCATTATTTATTATAAAAGGTTCTAATTAATTTCGACTATATTGTAATAATTTGAAATATGCACATAGACGCAAATAATTATTTTAATATTAATAACGTCTGTTAATCTTTTTTCTATAACCAGATACTATCAACAACTTTTTGTAGAAATTCCCTTTGATGATAATCTTCATCAACAACCACGTTATCAAAAACAACTATGTCCAGATCAATTTCTCTTGGGCCAAATTTAGGTCGTGAACGATCACGTCCGAGTTGATCTTCAATTGTTTTTAGCTGAAGTTTTAACATATCTTTTTCATGCATAGTGTCGATTAATACTGCACCATTATGAAAATCAGGCTGATCGGTTATACCAATAGGTTTGGTAATTATTATTTTAGATATTTTCTTAACATCTGCAATTCGCTTTAATAATTCCAAAGCCCGATTAATATTTTCATTCGGATTAATATTTGAACCTAAACCTAAAATTGCAGTATGCATCATTTATCTGGATTGAGATAAAGTCATTGAAACACTTTCAGAAAATCGGAGAGCATGTAGTTTATCAATTTCAACTTCAGCAAATTCAACTCTTTCGTTTGCCATAATACTATCTAAGACCAAACGCCCTAATGCTTCAATTAAATTAAATTGGGTGTTTTCAACTTTTGAAATGATTTCTTTAGTTATTGCGCGATAATCAAGCGCATCTTTAGGATCATCCGATTGCTCTTCGGTTTTAGTATTGTATTTTATTATAATATTGATATTTATATCCTGACGTTTACCAATCTCATGCGGATTAAAACCAACACATGTTCTTAATAATAAGTTTTTTATTTTGAGTATTCCCATAGGTTTTGATTATCGTTCTTATACTAAAATACAAAAACTAGATTAAATGTTGTCCGGAATCACAAAACATTATCTGCCCTGTTACATTATGATTCTCAATCAGAAAATGCAAAGTCGAGAGAATTGAATTCAGATCGACCCGAGTTTGTAAAGGTGTTTTCTTTACAACATTATTAAAAACTTCCTGACTTTTACCTTCAACGGGTAAGACTGGTCCGGGCGCAATTGCATTAACTCTGATATTGGGAGCCCATTCAACGGCAGCCATCTTTGTAAATTCAGCCAGACTCTTTTTTGCCATTAAATAAACACTGTGATCAGTTTTATTATTCACAATAGCAGAATCCAAAATATTCACTATTGAGAAGGACTTCGTATTTACCGCCAACTGCTTCGACAACAATAATGGAGAATAATAATGTATCGCCATCATTTCTTCCAATAGGTCCTTGTTTGTCTCTATCAGTTTACCTGGAGAGTATTTGCTTGCATTATTAATCAGCAAATCAATTTGCGAATGATTTTTTAATATATCATCTATAAATGCTGTTGCATTTTTCCAATCTGACAAATTAAATTTTACAGCTTCAAATTTCAGTTTTGGATATTTAGTATGAAGATCAAGAGCCAATTGTTGTGCTTCATCACTACTATTATTAGCATGAATAATAACATTCCAACCTTTAGCAGCAAGAAATTCAGCCATGCTTTTCCCAAGCCTTTTCGCTCCACCTGTTATTAAAGCTGTTTTTACCATTAACTATAGATTAATGAAACCAGTTTTTCAAGACCCACTTTATCAGCTTCATCAAAAGCTGCATACTCCTTACTGTCAACATCCAGAACTGCAACAGTTTCACCTTTGGGGTTCTTTACTGGAACTACAATTTCGGAATTACTGGCAGAAGAACAAGCAATATGACCAGGAAATTCGTGAACATTTTCTACAATAACAGTTTCCTGCGCATTAATTCCTGCCCAACACACTCCTGTATCCTTTTTTAATTTCAAACATGCTACAGGTCCCTGATATGCACTAACCACCAGATCTCCGTTTACCAGTTCATAAAACCCGGTCCAGTAGTAATAATTAAATTTGTGGTGCAAAAGCGCATTAATTGTTGCCATCCGCGATATTGGATAAGTTGTTGCATCAATTAATCCTTTAACTTGTTCATATATTCTTTCGTAACGTTTTGCTTTCGATTCAGCTTTCATAAACACTTTACCCTTAATTTTATTAAATAAAAAACCGATGAAAATTACAAATTAACATCGGCTTCTTAAAACAATTCTTATTAATATCTATTTATCTTTTAGCATTTCCTGTAGTTTCTTTCTTGTAAAGAAGATTCTACTTTTCACAGTACCAATTGGTAAGTCCAACTCTTCAGCTATCTCTTTATATTTAAAACCTTGTGTATGCATTTTAAAAGGAATTCTAAAATCGTCATCCAGTTTTTCTACCTTCGCCGACATTTCATTAACTGAATATACATTTTCAGGTGTTTCAGAAGCATAATTATGCTTGTAAGCAACTCTTATTGCATCTTCTGTACTATCAAAAGTATTTCGGGTCTTTTGATCTCTACGATAATTATTAATGAAAGTATTCTTCATAATTGTAAATACCCATGCCTTAAAGTTGGTATTATTTACAAATTGATTACGATAGGTGAGTGCCTTTAAGGTTGTTTCCTGAAGTAAATCACGAGCATCCTCGTCATTCGCAGTTAAGCTTAAAGCAAAATAAAGCAATTTATCCTGTAAGCTTAGCAATTGCTGATCAAACTTTTTTGCGGTCATATTGTTGAGTTTAATTTTTTGTTCGTTTTGTTGAACAAATATACTTCAAAAATAAACACCTTGCAATAGTTTCGGATCTTTTTATCTGTTTTTATGAATTAAAAAAAAGTTAAACAAATCATCACACAACACTACTCGCTTATCCTTCAGTATCTTAAAAACCAAAAAGAGGTTATTATTATACAACCTCTTTTCAGTCAAAACTATTTCTTAATTACTTTTATTACTCGGTAAATGGTTTCATAACCTTTCATCTTTATAAAATACAATCCAGGTGCCCATGAGCTAGTAGGGATGTTAATTGATTGTAAACCAGAAATCGTAGCAGGAGAATATACATTTTTACCTGAAAGATCAGTAATTTCAATACCAGAGAATTCCAATGACCAAACAATTTTAAGCTCATCTGAAAATGGACTTACTACTTTAATACTTGAATCTACATTAGTAATATCGTCAACCCCTGTTGTAGAATCCAATACTTTGATGATTTCTTCCGTAACTGCGCTCTGAAGTAATATTTCAAATTCACTACTAACTTGGTATTCTGTGTCATATGTAATATAAAGAATTCCCCCATCTTTACTCAATTGACAAGACAAGTCCCAATTTATATTATCGGATGATACTGCAAAAGGAGCAGAACATGTCACTATGATATCTTCTGATAACAATGAGGCATCAATTCCTATTTCAGCCACAGGTTGCCCATTGATTAAATTAAAATCACTTAATGAGATAGACTGTTTTCGTGCTGTGATAGAGGGACTTCCAATTATTATATTATCTAAAACAACGCCATATCCATAATTGGCTTCAGCTTTAAAACCTATGAATATTTCAGAACTTAACTCCGGCAAAGCAATGTTTTCAATTTTCCAATCAGGAATATCTTTAGTATAACTGGCCAATTGTTTCCATTCTCCAACTTCAGATATTTTATAATAAACAGTTAATATATCCTGATCTCCTTCCCACGATGCCTGAGCATGAGCAAACGATAAAACTGGATTTGCCAACAAAGAAATGTCAAATTGAGGAGTTACAAGATATGTAGTATTACCATCGTAATTCTCACTTCTGAATACCATATTGTAAGCTCCATCAAAGGCTTTATCCGGATTTTCATTCCCTGCGTATCCGCCTGTTTGATTTACCCAACCAACAGAACCTGTTTCGTATTCCTCTGACCAGCATGAAGGGAAACCATATTCAAAACTTTCAGTATATGGGAAACTACTAAATGGTTTGCAGTTAACATCCAATTCGAAATCAGCAGATACAAAGCAACCATTATCGTCTGTTACTAACAATGTGAAAGCAAATACTCCAGATTCCATTGGAGTACCTGAAATTTCACCAGTCAAGGAATTAAGCTCTACTCCTAATGGAAGCTGTCCCTCAGTAATAACATAATTAATTACCTCCGTTGTTGCATTAAGAACTGTAATAACTGATGAATACATTTCATTATATGTTGCTGCTGATAACACTGGATTTTCAAACGTAACATCAGGACAACTCGATGCCTTTGTATTAATATAATAGTCAGATGTTAAATCGTTTGATAATGTGATGCGCCCTGTTGAATGGCCTATAACAGTTGGTATAAAATGTACGTACAGCAAACCACCTTCTTTTGGTAGATTGGCGCTTTGCGTCCAATTAACTCCGTCTAATGAAATTTCAAAATTTCCTTCAATGGAAGCCGTAATTTCATTATCAAGATTATGGCCCTCAATACTGATTGTAGTAGCTGGTCCTGCAACTCCCAAAGTAGTTGTGCCTTCTACAGTCACGTCTTGAGAATCAAAGCTGATTCGTGGGCTTGATGGATTAAAGGCTGTCCCTACTAAAGTTTCAACACCTAAATTAAGTGGATCAAGCCAGGTTTTCATCTGTGATGTAGCATCAGTTCCATATTGATCCCAATGGTACCACAATTTGCCATAATAGTTACTTCCCCCAGAATTTCCACAAGATGAATTACCACCAGTTAGAGTTCCAATGATCAAATGATTACTATTGAATAAGGATGAACCGGAAGATCCTCCTTCTGTTACGGAATGACCATTCTCAGTTGCAATAAACTGCAAATTCCAGTGAGCATTAGTTGCCCCAGTAACTTCTCCAGGCCAAGTTCCTGTCTCATACGTATTAAAAGTGGATATCTTTTTAATATCTCCGGCAGGATGATGAATACCGACTCCAACTCCAGGAGTAACTTCATTACGCCTATCCCAGCCATTGTAATAAACACACCATTCGGCAGGGATATCGTCTGCTAACTCAACAAGCAAGCCATCTGATCCTCCATCTATAGGGCTAGCTGCTTTTAGGTAACAACCTGTTATTGTGTATGTTTGAAGCGGCTCTTTATCTTCACACCCTGGTGATTCGTATCCAAACCTAAACTGCCAGCGAGCTAAATCTGCTGTTGTGGCACCTTCATAACAATGAAAAGCTGAGATTACATACGGAGTTAAATCTTGAGCTGTATTGTTAATTAAGTCTCCAGAACAAACGTACCATCCTGGAGCTGATCCACTTGAAATATACATTGTCATTTGACAAACTCCGTTTTTCTCCGTTTTCCAATCATTTCCTTCACTGCAGTTGATATTGATCATACAAGCTTCTGACCCTCCTATCTCGGTACTTACAGCGTTCTTTGGAAAATGCTTGATCACTACATTATCGAAAACATAACCGATATTGTCAATTGAAATCACAGGAATTCCATCAAAATTTCCACTATCTAATAGAACTTTATGGTTGTAAGGCGATACATATTCTAGAATAATATCGTCGCCAGCAACCATTTCTGTAGAAAAAGCCCCTGATTGCGGATGTGTTGCATTAGTATAAGCCCCTAAGATATGGGTTTTGTCAGCATTGTAAATGTAAAGTTCGGCTGATTCAGGAATATAGAAATCGTCGTATGATAACAGAATGGCTAATGCACCTTCTGCTTTTAAACGCAATTGCCACATTTCGCCACCATTGCTTAATTGAGTCCATTCCCCAGAGTTTTCCATATCGAATGAAACAGATATAGCTCTAGCTATGCAAGGAGGATTATTGGACTCTTTTTTACGTAAAAGGTTTTCTGCTTTAAGTTTTTCGACATTCAAATTAACATCAATGTTGTTAATTTTAGGTAACGCCAATCCATTTATAAAACTTGGAGGAGTCCCTCCAAAACTAATTTGCGAATAAGCCTGGTTTGAAATCATAAATAGAATCAAAAGGCCTATTAACAACTCTCTATAAATTTTTTTCATAAGTACAGGTTTTATGCCAACAAAAAATACGGCTTTAAAGGTCTAATAGGCTGCAAAAATACAGCTACTTTAACAAATGAACAACTTCATTTGAATGAGTTCTTTAATTAATAACAAGAATGTTGATATATTTATGACTCCTTAAGTCAGGTAGTGAGTGAAGTTTTTCCAAATTGGAGAGTGTTCGACTTATTTGAAAGAGAAATAAATTGGTCTTATTGACATTCAGCAAACAATTTATAAAAAAAGGATGCCTTACGACATCCTTTTCTTTATCTTAACTTATCATCGTCTTAGAATATCACAGTACTAGGAACAGACTCTCTTAATTGTTTTGAACTTCGTTTCCCTAGAATCTCGAAATTACTTATAGGTGCACTAGATTTTTCAACACTTACCAAATCACGAGCAATAAGATTATAATTTGGTACCATCATTGATGATGCAGTTTCCATAACAGGTGCAAACATTACATCAGAATAACCATCAACCCAACCCCCAGCAGTCTCACTACGGATCAGATATCCAGTTGGAACACTACTTTCATCTGGCACAATATTACCTGACATATTAAATCTCATTACTAGTGGTGCATCTGTATAATAAGAACCTCCATCAAAAGTATAAAGAGTCATATCATAAGCTGTTTCACCAGAAACAAAATCATCTAACACTTGTGGAGCAATAGATATCATACTAGTAGCTTTATCATAAGTAGCAATCACATCACCAGCATAGGCAATACCAGAAATAGCTAATGTACCCGCTTCTGTTCCTTCAGAAATCGTAATATCAACATCTGCATCCGGATCTCCAAAAGGACTAACACCAGTCATTGTGAAAGCACCAATAAAGTCTTCTTTTGTATAGGCAACAGCATTCTCAGAATAAAAGAATGTTTCTGCAAAATCACCTAAGATGGTTCCATCCTCATAATGGAAAGTTAATCCTAAAGTATAAACAGTAACACCTTTTGCATTAACTTCAACAGAAGATTCGATTTCTGCACTTGGAGATACATAAATATCTTGCTGCATGAATTGAGCACCAGTAGGCTGATTTTCGGGTATTTTCACACTACCTTCTTCTTCATAATAAAAAGCAAGTCCCTTACCTCCAGCATACAAATCAGCAAGATAATATAGATTTTTATAATCACTATCAACATTATCGGGGTCGGCATCAATGGCTTTAGCAATAGTTTGATTCCACACATCTCCATATGCAGCAGAAGCAAATTCACCTACCTCACCTTCGATAGTTTCATACTCGACATCATTATAGTCATCAATTTTAAGATTTGCAGCAATATAGGCTTCCTTTGTTAGATAGATGTATGTAGGAGTTGAGCAAACACTCGCACCTCCACCATTATAATCTGCCATACTTATATATAAAGAGCTAGCCGGAAATGTAATTACACCATTGCTTAATGTTCCTAACGGATAAGAACTCAAGTCATCAGAAAGATTTCCGTAAATAGACCCAATTGAAAACATCCCATATGACCAAGAAACTCCTAAATCATGTGCGGACATAAATACATCTCCTGATGTACCTGAAGGATTATATATCTCAATTGTTGTATACCAATCTTGACTTTCATCCATTTCACCAGGCCAAGTTGCATAATACCCATCATATATACCGTCTGCATCAGGTATCGCGACCCAATCATCTCCAACCCATGAACCTGAAGCAGGTTTATAAGCATTCTTAAATCTATATCTTACAGATTCTCCTAATTGTGCTTTTTCAACATCAACATACATAGGAACAATGCTTACTCCATAAAAAGTTGAGAAAGTACCATCTACATAAACCATTGGTTCTTCTAAAGCTTCCCATTTTATACGAGAAACAGAAGTTTCAACATAAGGTATTGTTGAAGCATAAGGGTTTACAAACGCGTCACCTTCAACAGCTAATTTCAAATTATACGCAACCCCTTCTGCAGCAGTAGGGAATGTAATTGTAAATTCTACATCGGTTTCTCCATCTGCAAAACTAATTGAACCAGGAACAACAAATATATCATCTGTATTCATTTCAACAATGATAGGTACATCAACACTACCTGTTGATACGGTACGAGATATTGTTAACGTCAATTCCTTTTCATCATTAGGCTCTAATTCAAATAATGCCTGATTTGATGTTGGGAAATATACTCCTTGACAGCCTTCCGGAGCAGAAGGACTGGGCGTAACTTTATCTTCCCATTCACTACACCCTACAAACAAAGTAGATAGTGCAAAAAGAAAAGCTATATATAATTTATTAAACTTCATATAATTAATATTTATAGTAAAACAAAATTAGTCAATATCAGCAACAGGCTCAGGAGCTGGTGCAGCAGGATTATTATCTCCATGACCGATTAATGGATTGGCCTCTATTTCAGGTTCTGATATTCTCCATAAAAGTATATCACTATTTGCAGGAATATTAAATATAACAGATGCATTAATAAAACCAGCACCTCTTCTGTCTACTCCTTTATTTAAACGCATTATATCAAACCAATTCATACCTTCACCCCATAACTCAACACGACGTTGATGATAAACTTCCTCTTGAATACCTTCAGGACTACTAGCACTACATACATAACTAGGATCGCGATAAGTCTTTACAAATGTCTCCAATTCTCCTTTTCCATCACCTCCACTCATAGCAAGAGCTTCAGCTTTAATAAGGTACATTTCCTCTATACGCATTAATGGAACATCGTTGGAGTTAGTTGTTGTAGCCACTTCATTATTATAGGGAGCAAATTTCACATGTGTATATGGACGATAACCAACTTCCTCCATTTGAGCTGCTTGAGCTGCATTTAGATTAGCCGATTCACCATTTTCATCTAAAAACCATCCTTTACGAATATCAGTATCAGGAATAGTATTAAAAAGTTTTTTACTTATCTGTCTTCCACCATTATAGTTACAATATCCCCAGTTAAGAGATCCTAAATGTGAAATCCAGTTAACAATACCAGAAGTAACTACTCCATCTGTTTCATTAATAATGATACCCCACATCCAATTGGATTCAGTGACAGACATAAATGTAGGTTTACCCACATCTTCCATTGTACCTGGAGTTGCATCACTTGCATCAATTGCACTTTGAGCATCCGCAGCAGCCTCAGCATAATAATGCATGGTTAAATTTATACGAGCTCTTAAACCATATGCAACAGCAAGACTAACATAACGCTTATCATCTCGTACAACAGGTTCCTCAGCTTCTTCCGCAGCACTAAGTAGTGTAATAGCAGAATTAATATCAGCTAACATCAGATTATAAACCTCCTGAACAGTTGCTCGAGGAGCACCTGTAAGAGCTACCTCATTAGCGTTAAGATGAGTAACAATAGGTACACATGGTTTTGTTTCGTTACCTTTATAGTTAAACTGATATAGTTGAGCTAAATTCCAGTAGCTAAAAGCACGAACAGCTAATCCTTGAGCTAGATAAAACTGTGAAGGAGTTTCTTCAGTTGCTTCATCAATAGATCCAATCACACTATTACATGTATAAATAATTGAATACATATCATTCCAAACAATTTGAGCCTCGTTAGAGTCGAACTCTCTATCAGAGAAATCAAGACTACTATTAGCCCAGTTGTATCCAATAACTTCCATTACCATATCTTCACCATTTGCATCAGTAAACATCATTACTGATGGATAACCGAAATCATTATGGCGAGTTACATCACCTAGAGCCGTATAATTTGGTGCGTATTGTGTAAACTGAGCAAAAATTGAATTTACACTAGCTTTAGCTTTGGCAGGATCATTTGCATAAACCTCCTCTTTTGTACCCTGGGTAATCTCATCCCCTTCAGGTGCCGTATTTAAACTATCTTCACACCCATAAAAAAACATCAAAACAGGTGCCAATAGTGTATATAAATATTTTCTTTTCATATCAATCATTTAAAAATTAAAAGGATAAGTTAAGACCTCCTGATATTGTACGAATTGGTGTATAACGTGCTGTTGTAGCAGTAGTAAAACTCTGACGAGGATCTAAACCTTTACGTTTGGTCCACAAAGCAACATTTTCTGCCGCTAAATAAATCCTAACTTTTGAAATATTCACTCTACTAATAAGATGATTAGGTAATGAATATCCAATTGTAATATTGTTAAGACTTAAATAATCTGAACTTGTTAACCAACGTGTCGATGTAGAATTAGTATATCTATCATTAGCATTCAAACGTGGCACATCAGTACTTTGATTTTCAGGTGTCCACGCATTATAGATATCCTTATGCCAATTCTGACCAGCACTACTTGAATAACCACCGTGCATTAAACGAGCATAACCAGAATCGTAAATTTGACCACCAAGTTGATATGAAGCTTGTACAGAAGCATCGAAACCGTATGCTTCAATGGTCGTTCCAAAACCACCATATACAGTAGGTAATAAATCATCAGATGCTTTCTTATTAGTATTTGCTAAAGCATAATCAGCTGTTGCATATTCAACACCGTCTTCACCCATGGCCATATACATTGCTTCTCCAGTTTCTTCACTTACACCAGCGTATTCTACTAAATACATTCGATACATCGACTCACCTTCTTCATAAAATCTTGATCCATCAGCAAAGCTCCCGTTAAGATCTGGGTGTAATTCATTAATTTTATTCTTAATGAAGGTACCATTAGCATTAATATTCCAATTTAAGTTGGCTGTTTTAATGATGTCATATACTAAAGCAACTTCTAAACCTGAATTTGTCATAGAACCAATGTTCATTGGAATTTCTGGAAATCCAGCACTTGGATTCACAGGCTTATAATATAACATGTCGCTTGATTTACGTCCAAAATACTCCACTGTACCAGATAATCGGTTGGCTAGTAAAGCAAAATCAATACCAATATTATAAGTAACAGATGTTTCCCAAGTTAAATCAGGATTACCTTTGTATGCCAATGCACCATCAGAGAATACACCATCTGCTCCACCTACTTCAAATTGGTCCATATATGCATAATAATTACCAATTGCCTCATTTCCTTGCTCTCCGTAAGAAGCTTTTAATTTCAACATATCAATCCATGATAAAGAGCTCATAAATGATTCATTAGATATCATCCAAGCTCCACTTGCTGAATAGAAGTTACCCCAACGATTATCAGGGTGAAAACGTGATGAAGCATCACGACGGTAAGCAACATTAAAGAAATATGTATCTCTTAAAGAATAATTTACACGAGTAAAAATACCTTGTGTTGCATATTCATCCTTTTTACCTCCTCCACGTAATTGATCAATAGCATTACTTACATAATAAGATTCAGGATTGTAAAGATTTTGTCCGGAAGCAAAATTATACTCATATGTGTAGTTATAACCATCATAACCAGCAGTAATATCTATCTGATGCTCATCTTGTATTGAGAATTGATAATTAGCAACATATTGTTGGTTAAACCCTACAGTGCGATATGCTTGTTGCCAAGCTGTACCTCCATAGGCTGCACTTTGACCCATGTATGCATTTCCTAGATCATTATAGCGAGTATTATCAACATTTAAACCATAACGAGCACTGATCATAAGACCTTCAACAGGAGAAATCTCAGCAAACCAATTAGAATTTACAACATCCATTATGTAATCTCTCTTGTTATATTTAAGATCACCTGCAGGGTTGGCAATAGACATAAATGGACGATCAAAATTAGTACTCACACCATCACCATAATCATATAAATTACGACCATTATTCTGCATAATTTGCATAGTCTCGGCATCTCTTACATACATTGGATAAATAGGTGCAACGTAATTAGCAATAAAGAATGCATTTCCACTTGAATTGGTTTGTGTTTGCTCCGAAGGATAATTACTCTCTATGCTATTAACATTAATATTAGCTCCTACTTTCAACCAATCATTCACTTTTTGATCTCCTTTTAAGCGCCCTGAAAAGCGTGAAAACCCAGATCCATCTACAACTCCACTATCATCTAGATAACCAAATGACATATAGAATGAATTAGTCTGTGAACCGGCAGAAATAGATAAGTTATATTCCTGTCTTGGATTTGATAAAAAAGTTTCATCAGCCCAATCATCAGGAGTATAATAGTACTGTCCATCACTATATCCTAAAGTCGCGTTAGGATTTAGTTTTCCATTAGCCCCAATCAGATTCTCTCCATCAGGAACTGTATAGACTTGATATCCTAATCCTCCATCACCATTTGAAGTAATAGTTTCATTAGCATAAATATTCGCTTCAACAGGTGTTAGGTTCATACCTAATCCTGCATAATAAATAGACTCGTAAGCTCTCTCGTAATAATTCTGCGGACTAGTTAACACATCATAGTTTTCAAGGGCACGAGAGTTCATTCCGTACTTTGCATCAAAATTAACTACAACTCTTCCTGCTTTACCTTTTTTAGTTGTAATCATGATAATTCCGTTAGCTCCTCGTGAACCATAAAGAGCTGTTGAAGCTGCATCTTTTAACACAGTCATCGATTCGATATCAGAAGAGTTAATCGATGATAAATCCCCATCAAAAGGAACACCGTCTAAAACGTACAATGGATCTGAGTCTGCATTAATAGAACCAACTCCCCTAATACGTATTGTTGCATCTGCTCCAGGCTGACCATTATTACTTAACACCTGAACACCAGCTGCTGTACCTGCCAAGGCCTGCGAAATATTAGAGACTTGGCGTTTCTCAATAGATTCGGCATCAACCACTGCTGCAGATCCTGTGTAAGACCCTTTGGTTGATGTACCGTATGCAACAACAATAACTTCATCAATATCTTCTGAATCACTACTCATGACAACACTAATTTGTGTTTGTCCAGCAATTTCAACTTCCTGAGCTGTCATACCCACAAAAGAAAAAACAAGAGTAGTAGCATCATTTGGAACAGCTAAACTATATGTTCCATCAGGGCGGGTAACCGTACCAACGGTTGTTCCTTTTACAAATACTGATACACCTGGTATTGGACTACCATCATTAGCATCAGTCACAGTACCGGTTATATTGGTAGTTTGTGCTAAAAGAGCTTGCACACCTACCATAACCATAAACGAAAGTGCAAAAAGTACTTTCTTCATAGACTAAAGGTTTAAATTAATAAATAGGACAAATATTCAATTCTAACGTAAAAATAACATTCTGTATTAATTTTTAAAATTTTTTAACTTTATATTTTTCCTTAACAATCTTAAGGAAGCGTTAAAAACATAGACCAATTAGCATTTTTATGACTTATATCATGTTTACTATTCCCGTATTGTTAAATTTAGATATGTTATCTATTTTAACAACCGACCATTTGGTCACCTCATTTTCAATATATTAGAAAACAAATATTCAAAAAATAAAATTCACAATGCTATTCCCATACATTCAAATATATAACCTTTTTTTTAAAAAAAATGTTTTGCAAGATTCACCCCCAACTTAATAGCTAAAAAATCATAAATAGCTAAAAAATCAAAACAACACCCCTTAAAAAATGGGTAACTATTAATCAAACAATAATTAAAATCTTTAAAATATTATCAATAAACTCATATCACACATCTTAAAACTCCTATTGAATTAAAGTCTACATCAATTTAATACGAAAAAACCCATCTACTCACGTAAACGGGCTGGATATATCATGCTTACTGACTTACTTTTTTGGAATGCTCTTTAATGTTTCAACTAAGAAATCCCAGAATTTGGAGACAGTTTCAATATTTACTTTTTCATCAGGAGAGTGAGGGAATCTAATTGTTGGACCAAAAGATATCATATCCCAATGAGGGTATGCACTACCTAATATTCCACATTCCAAACCAGCGTGTATAGCCTTTATCTCAGGAATTTTACCCCACATATTATTATAAACCTCTTGCATGGTTCTCAGGATAGGAGAATCCATATTAGGTTTCCAACCTGGATATTGACCACCAAAAGTTACTTCCCCACCAGCTAACCTGAATGTACTTTCAATACTTGATTCCAAATCCTCCTTAGCGGTATCAACCGAACTTCTTAATAAGCACTTAACTTCAATAGAACTGCTTGTAGATTTAACTATGGCAAGATTGGTAGATGTTTCAACTAATCCTTCCATATCATTACTAAATCGGATTACACCATTCGGGCATGCCTGAATAGCATTAATCAGGTCATCCTGCACCAACTCCTGAATAACTCCATTAGGAAGGCTGGCTACTTCAGCTGTAAACGAGATAGCTGTTTCTGCTCCTTTATATTCTTCCACAAAAATTTCTTCAAATTCTTCAATGGATTCTATTAATTCATCAGCATTTTCAGAAGGCAGAGTAATCACAGCAAACGCTTCACGGGGAATCGCGTTACGCAAACTACCCCCATCAATTGATGCCAGACGAGCATCCAGGTTAGCAACAGCAAATTTCAAAAACCGAAATATTAACTTATTGGCATTACCGCGACCACGATTAATATCAAGCCCGGAATGACCACCTTTTAAACCAGTTAAACTTAGTCTATATGCAACAGAACCTTCTGGAACAGCCTCTTCGGTATATTTGAACTCAACACTTGCATTGGTACCTCCTGCGCAGCCTACATACAATTCACCTTCATCCTCTGAATCCATATTCAGAAGAATATCACCTTGCAGTAGACCTGGCTTAAGTGCATTTGCTCCAGTCATTCCAGCCTCCTCATCCATTGTAATCAAGGCCTCCACAGGTCCATGTTCAATATCGCTGGCTTGAAGCACTGCCATTGCAGCTGCAACACCAATTCCATTGTCAGCTCCTAATGTTGTTCCATTGGCTGTAACCCATCCATCCTCGATATATGTTTCAATCGGATCTTTTTCGAAATCATGTTTTTTATCGCTATTCTTTTGAGGAACCATATCAATATGTCCCTGAAGAACAACGCCTTTTCTATCTTCCAATCCCGGGGTCGCCGGTTTACGGATGATTACATTACCCACTTCATCACGAATAGTTTCCAATCCCAATGACTTTCCAAAATTTTCAATAAAATCAATCGCCTTGCCTTCTTTCTTTGAAGGACGTGGTATCTGTGTCAGTTTATAGAAACTCTCCCATAATCCTTTAGGAGTTAAACCTGCTATTTCGTTACTCATATCAAACTTTATTATAAGGGGGATATTTATTAATCACTACAAATTAAGATAACAGCATACCTTATTTTACACTACGCTTTATCGATTTTAGAGCTCCAGTCTTTTCATCCAAACGGATCGAAACATTTTCTTCTTCCAGTATTGAAGACGGCAGGCTTACAACCTGTCCATATTGTCCTAAATAAACTTCTTGCTGTTTAATCAACTGGTTACGATCGATTAGCTTAACATTTACCTTACCTGGCTGACAATAAAACAAACCGTTACGAACCTCTTCTTTTGATGGAGGTAATGGTGCATCAGGTAATTTAGATTGCTCCAATCCTTTAATCTCAATATAAACAGGTGTTCCGCTTACATCCATCTTGTCAACTATACCTTTTACTGTTGAAAAGCGAAACAACACATCACTTTCAGCACTTAAACTATTTGGCTCCAGATCAAATATTTTGGTTTCTGTCATACTTACTTTTTTCCCAACAAAGAGTTCTAAAAAAGATTTTTCCAAATCATTCAACTCTTTCATCATAACTTCATAAGCCTGCCCATCGGGAGGCAATTGCTCAAAATCGCTTGCCAATATTTTAAAACGTCTTTTGCGAATTTTGTAAATAAAGTTAGCAGCTTCCTGAGCCATAGCAGCTGTTGAAGTTTTTTCCAGCTGTTTTTCTAACATTGCAATCTCATTAAAGTTTATATCTTCCATTTCCGGAAGTGGTTTGTAGGTATAATCTTTCAATGATTGAGAACTATCCAACTCATCATCTGAATTAATACCATATAAAACACCATCATTTGAAATATTCAACAGAGGAGCCACGTTGTTACCCTCATAACTGATGGCAAATCTTTTTGAAGCATCAGGCAAACCATAGGTAGAAATATCAACACTCTTAATTTTCCATTCAACCTTATCTTCAGTTATTACATCTGTTACATTTAACATCTTTTGAGAATACCTGTAAAATGGACCTACTTTATAAATTGTCTTCTCAACAGTGACAGCAATCTTCAAATGAGTTGTTGGCAAACTATAAACAATTGCATTTGATGCTGCATTTTGCATTGTTGAAACGGCCTTCACATTTACTTTAGAGGGTATCATTTTCTCTCCTGAACAGGATGCCAGCAGAGCTATTGTTGAAAGTGCAAACAAAAACTTCTTCATTCTTCAATAATTTTCAAAACAGTATATATTCTGATTTTACATTAGGGTAAAGTCGCAAACATCAAAGGTAAACGAAAAAAGTGAAACGCCAAGGTCAATCAACACACTGCTAATGGCCTATTTAAATAAATTGAAACGATTTTTATTTATTCTTAAATCGGTAAAATGCCTTATTCAAACAGTCAATTATATCACTTGCCGTCAATGATTCCATTGATGCTGTTTTAATAAATTCATCTGCTGATAATCCATGCACATAAACAGCAACCCGAGCTGCATCAAAAGGCGAATAACTCTGAGCCAGAAATGACAAAACTATACCAGTTAAAACATCCCCACTTCCAGCAGTAGCCATACCAGCATTTCCAGTAGAGTTAAACCAACATTCTCCATCTGCATTAATAACAGCTGTATTGGCTCCTTTGAGAATTATAACAACATGCTTTTCTTTAGCAAAGTCAATTGCTTTTTGTAACCGTTCAGATGCATTTGTTGATTTCCCAAGCAAACGATCTAATTCGCCCGGATGTGGAGTAAGAATTGAACTCTCCGGAATAGCATCATAACAACGTTGATCTTTACTCAAAATATTAATGGCATCTGCATCAAGCACCAATGGCTTATTATTCAATTGTTGCATCAGTTCAAAAAGAGCGGTTATCGTATTGGGTTTAATACCAATACCCGGACCAATACCAATGGCATCGAATTCTTCCAATGCAGGATGCTCTGAAATCAAAATATCAGATCGATCAATACTAGCCATAGCCTCAGGAACAGCTGTTTGTATAATATTATAGCCCAATCGAGGGACGTGAGTCGTTAATAACCCAACTCCCGTTTTCATGCATGCTTTTGATGCCAGAACTGCAGCGCCCATTTTACCATATGAACCAGACATCAATAAGGCATGACCAAATTTTCCTTTATGGTCAAACCGGTTTCTCTTTATTAATAGTCGACTAATATCAGACTCTTCCGTCAAATAATAAGAAGTATCCGAATTATCTATGGCTTCCTGATTTAACCCTATGTCAACCACTTCCCAATTACCAACATACGCCTCATTGTCTGAGAAGAAAAAAGCCAGCTTTGGTATTTGAAAAGTAATTGTATAAGTAGCTTTAATGCAAGTCTGCAAATTCTCATCTGAATTATTCTCACAATACAAACCTGATGGCACATCAATTGATACAACAGGATTATCTGCATTGTTTATTTCTTGTATAACCTCCGCATACACTCCGGTGACTGGTTTATTCAATCCACTACCAAATAAGCCATCTATAATCCATTCTTCAGAAGTGATATTCAATCTTACCTGCTCATCAGCCTCTGCAATTACATCTGAATAGTTTTGCATCAAACGATTCAAATTAATACTGGCATCTTCTGAGAGTTTATTATCCCGAACTTTAAAAACTATTACCCTAACTTTACGCTTATCTTCTAATAACATACGTGCAACAGCCAATGCATCCCCACCATTATTTCCTGGTCCGGCCAAAACCACCACCGGATAATTTGGACACAACTCTACAAACCTGTTATAAAAAGCCCTGGAAGCTCTTTCCATCAAATCAATTGATTCAACTGGTTCATTATGTATTGTTGCAATATCAACCCCTTTTATTTGTAGCGAGTTTAAAATTTTTATCATATTTTCACCAAAATCCGATTAAAAACCTAATACAATGAGAAAACACATCATTTAAAATGATATTAATAACTAAATTTGTCAATTCGTAAGTTTTGAAAAACGTTAAACCAAATAATATTGACATCAAATTAAATAATATGAGTAATAAAGATAGAGCATTTTTTGGACACCCTTTAGGTTTGTCTTCTCTTTTTGCCACAGAGATGTGGGAGCGTTTTAGTTATTATGGAATGAGAGCCCTTTTAGTGTATTTCTTAACAGATACATTAATTGAAGGTGGTTTCGGGATGGAAGAACTTGACGCATTTACCATATATGGTATATTTACCGGCTTGGTATATGTAACTCCAATTATTGGAGGAATGCTTGCTGATAAAGTATTAGGTCAAAGAAAGGCTATTTATATAGGTGGACTAACAATGGCTATTGGACAATTACTATTATCATATAGTGCAATGTCTGTTTCTCAGAACCTTGAATCACGCCAAATGATTTTTTATATCGGTTTAGGTGTTCTTATACTAGGAAACGGATTTTTCAAACCCAACATTTCCACAATGGTTGGCGAGTTATATGATAATTCGGACCCAAGAAAAGACGGTGGTTTTACTATATTTTACATGGGTATTAACATAGGCGCAGGTATTTCACCTCTTATTGCAGGTAAACTTGGAGAGCAGGTTGCCTGGCAATATGGTTTCATGGCCGCAGGTATTGGAATGATTATCGGTACTGTTTGGTTTTATTTAAGAAGTCATACATTAGGTCCAATTGGAATGCCTCCTGCAGTTAAAAAGGAACGCATTCGTTTAATTGCAAAAGATTGGGTAAGCATTCTTATCTATGTTGGATCTATAGTAGGTGGTGTATTCGCTTTTATTATGGGGTGGAGCTTCTTACCTGAGGCTGCTTCAAGTTGGATTATTGGAATCGCTGCTGTAGGTGGCTTAATCTACTTAACTCTGAACATTGTAAACGGAACTAATGGAAAAACTGAGTGGAGCCGGGTAAGTGTAATCATCGTTTTGGCATTATTCAACATCTTCTTCTGGGCAGGATTTGAGCAAGCTGGAACTACCTTCAGTATTTTTGCTCGTGATAATACCAATCGTATGATTGGCTCATTTGAAATACCAGCAACATGGTTCCAAAGTGTAAATGCAGTTTTCATTGTTGTATTTGCACCTTTATTTACAATTCTATGGTCTAGATTAGACAAGGTAAAGCTTAATCCTAATACTCCAATGAAATTTGTTTGGGGAATGATCCTATTAGGATTAGGATTTGTTGTAATGGCAATTGCCTCTGAACGAGCTGAAAGCCATTTAGTGAGTCCTATTTGGTTGGTTATGGTATTTATGATTCATACTTTTGGAGAACTTTGTTTATCTCCTATTGGGCTTTCAATGGTTACCAAGCTTTCACCTACCAAACTTGTATCTACTATGATGGGCGTTTGGATGGGTAGTTTTGCAGCTGGTAACTTCGTTGCCTCTCAGATGAAAGCTATCTCACTTAAATTAGAATCTGTACTTGATACAAGTATTCCTGTTTTCTGGTTTATTGCCATTCAATCATTCATTGCAGGCCTTATTCTTTTTGCCTTATCCCCTTGGTTAAAGAGGATGATGCACGGTATAAAATAATCGTTTTGTAATTATATTTTAAAGCCGGTTTGTAGCATTCAAACCGGCTTTTTTATATCTTTTCATCAGTTAAGTAAAATGCAATCTTGGTTAAGATGCTAAATATCATACTTTTTCCGTTTGACATAGTCTAACTTTAAAAAGATAACATCTCGTCTAAAAACATATACTTATGGCAAAGAACCAAAAACACCCTAAAGGGTTAATGATTCTCTTCTTTACCGAAATGTGGGAACGTTTTGGATATTACCTAATGCTGGGCATATTTAGTTTATACATGATTGAACCAACCTCATCTCAGTTCGCCGGACTAGGGTTCACAAACATGTATGCCGCAGATATTTATGGCACATACCTCGCTTTAGTGTATCTGACTCCTTTCTTCGGAGGACTGATAGCAGACCGGTTTATCGGGTATCGAAAATCTATTTTAATTGGTGGCGTATTGATGGCCGCTGGCTACATTGGATTATCAATTCCAAACTCAATGATAGCCTTTTACATTGCCCTTTTACTAATAATACTTGGTAACGGCATGTTTAAACCTAACGTTTCGGTTCTTCTAGGGAAATTATATGAAAAGCCCGAATATGAATCATTAAAAGACTCAGGATACAATATTTTCTATATGGGAATAAACATTGGTGCCTTTGTCTGTAATTTCGTTGCTGCTTATCTGCGACTTACTTATGGATGGGGATGGGCTTTTGCTGCTGCAGGTATCGGTATGATCATCGGAGTCATCTGGTTCATGATTGGCCTTGCCAGAGTCCCTGAAATAAAAGAAGCGGACAAAATCTCGCCGAAACGTCCGAATGATATTTCTATGGCAAGAATTTTTAGTGTATTATTCCTGCCAGCCTTTGCAGCTGCTGCTTTAGGATGGTTTATTCCAAACAATATCTTCGGATCTGATTCAACTGATGCTTTCATTTTCTTCTGCATACCAGTTATATTATTCTTTTTTACTACCTGGAAATCTGCTGACAAAAAAACAGAGCGCGAACCCATTGCGGCTTTGCTTGCTGTATTTGGAGTAGTAATCATATTCTGGGCTGTATTTCATCAAAACGGATCAGCACTAACCTACTGGGCAAAAAATAATACATCTAGAGAAGTAAAAGGAATAACCGAATCAGTTATAAATACTGTTGCCAAGGTAGAAGAAGTATCAACTGTACCACGAACCATACAACTGCAAGGATTACATGGAGAGGATTTAGGAAGTAAAACAGGGCCAAATCCATATTTTGATAATTACACCAAAGATTTACCTACCGGGAATATTGATGGTAAACCCGGGGATGTCAATGACGAAGATTGGAGCAGGGTTCCAAAGCAAGAGCTTCCCAAATATGGTAAGATCAACTTATGGCCTACAGAACTACAAGCTTCCATTAATCCGTTTTTTGTCGTAGTACTAACTCCATTAGTTGTAATGTTCTTTGGATTTTTAAGAAGACGCAAAAAAGAACCTACCACACCAGGAAAAATTGCATGGGGTATGTTAATCTCAGCTTTATCTTGGCTGGTGATGGTTTGGGCTGCCATAGCATCCGGAAACGGAATCAGCAAAGCCTCTGTTGCCTGGTTATTTGGAGTCTATGGCGTAATTACAATCGGAGAGCTTTGCCTGAGTCCAATGGGTTTATCCCTGGTTTCAAAATTAGCACCCAAGCGTATTGCAGCTTTGATGATGGGAGGTTGGTTTCTGTCCACTGCAATAGGAAACAAACTATCAGGTGTACTTTCAGGACTTTGGGATGTATTTGAAAAGAAATCATATTTCTTCCTGACCAATGCTTTACTTACAGCTGGTGCATTTATAATCATACTTATTTTAATGCCATGGCTTAAGAGGGTTTATAACGAATATGTCAATTAAGATATCATAAAAAAGAGGCCGCCGGCCTCTTTTTTATTCCTAGTCATGAAGGATAAGCATTGGATGCTCTGGATGCAACACCATTTGCCTTGTTGTGCTTGGGTGGAACAAACGATCAAAAAAGCTTTCATTATGGCGAATCAGGGTGACCATATCACATCCATGTTCATCCATAAACTTCAAAATTCCTCTGCTTATATTTTCCCCTTCAATAAAATTGAAGTTTAAATCAAGACCTTCGAAATGAGCAGCAATTTTCTCTTCAGCATCAATACGATTAACGTAATCGTCCTCCAACACATTAACAAAGCTGATACCCGCATCGAAATGCTGGGCTAAATCCCTTAACGGTTCAACCACGTTATCTAACTTCACATCCTTTAAATCGGTTGCAAAAACAATATTCTCAGGCTTTTTAAACTTGGCATGCTTAGGCACCACCAACATGGCTTCCTGAATATTTTTCACCACCTCATAAGCATTACTTCCCAGAAGGAAATTTTCAAGAGCTGTTTCTCCTCTACAACCCAAAACAATAAGTTCAGGTTTAAAATCTGAAACTTCGTTCTTCACAACATCCAGCAGAGAACCAAAACGTGAAGCTAATTCAATCCGAGCATTTGGAAAGCGCCTGTGTAAAACAGACAATTCATTTTTTAAGCCTTTCAGACTTTCCTGTGCCAACTCTTCTTTTACCTGCATAATATATGGGCTACCGCTAAACTCAAGATCATATGCATTTAATAAGTCGAAATAAACCTTTTCGTTTTCAAACATCTTGAGAGCATATATAGCGGCATTCCTGGCTGTATCTGAAAAGTCGGTCAATAATAAGATCCTTTTCATAATTCAAAACTTTAATAGTTGCAAAAGTTTTTAAGTACAATGGCCGCAGTTGGCTGAGGAAGACTCACATCCGAACTTTTTCGATGAGTTTTGGCTATGATAAATAAAACGGTAAGAATAAAAGGTATAACCCTTTTTTGAGCACACTACATAAATTTATACGAATTGTAAAAGAAATTAGTTTGAGTTTTAGTGTAATAATTTCATTGATTCATCAATGAAAAAGATCAATCAATCAACTAAGTGTAACTCAATTTTCCAAATAAGTGTAAGTACAAGGTTAAGAATGTTTGACGTCCAATCGCCGCAGAACAAAACGACCTTCCAGATTTTGATCATCAACACTGTGACCTTCGATTCTATCCTGATCATCTAATTCAGCAATTCTGTCATCCAAACAATACTCAAACTCAAAAGAACTTTCTAAGACGACATAAGAAACTCCTTTAAGAAGGACTCGATCATCTTCAATTTCACCCACAACCTCAACATCTATCAGAAAAGGTTCTTCGTCGTAAATATACTCTGTATAAACCAAATTACCTGTAATAACAGAACCCTCCTGCTTCAACAGCGCATAACCCATATCAAAACCTGCTTCAAACTGTTCAAAAAAACGCCATTGACCTGTCAGATCCATCTTACAATAATTTATAAAAAAAGAGCTGGCAAATATACCAACTCTTTTTAATAATCCTTCTAATGGATAATATCATACCTATGCGCCGGCTGGAATCGCTCCCATACCAAACACCATACTAAGCAAAGCAACTGTTTCGATGATACCCATTGCAGCTATATACATACCTGCCCCCTGTTTATCATCAACAGCAAGGTTAGCACAAGCTGCAGCTCCTGCTTTTCCCTGCATAATTGCTGAAGCAGCAATTGCAATACCAACAAATAGAGCAAAAACCATTTGATTCATATAGCTATCAGGATTCAGGTTTGCGCCAATTAAAGAGTTCATAAAGATCATACCGTAAATTACCTGACTTAAAGGCATACCAACCATTGCCAAAGCTAATGAAGGCAATTTCTTTTTGTCTTTAATCGACTGTTTCCATAATCCCATTGCTCCCATAGCTGCAATTCCAGTTCCAATAGCTGAACCAACTCCAGCAATTCCTAAAGCGATAGCGTGGCCACCAAATCCGTTTACTACTGTTAATAATGTCATCGTATATAATTTTATTAGATTTTACTTATTTTTTAATTTGAAAGGGTTGTATTCACTTCCTGAAAACTCAACACTGGCATGACCGGCGTACTCCAACATATTTAATCGTACACCGTGCACCAATACAGCCATTGCTGCAAGTATCATATTTAATCCATGACCTAAAATCAGAACTAAAACAGCTCCAACACCTGATGCAACTGTGGTTATTCCATCTCCTATTGCCATATCATTAAAACTACTTGCCATTAAAACCGTTGATAATCCAACAGCATACAAGCGAATGTATGAGATAACATCAGAGAAACCATTAATTACATTTAAAGGTAAATTACCCAAAGACGATAATATTCCTTTAATGATAGGATGGCCAGGGCTTGAGAACAATGCTACTAAAAGAGCACCACCAGCAAATAACCATACCATAAAGTCAGGGCCTGGAATAGACAATACCATTTGACTCACCAAAAAATACAATCCCCATACAATGGCTATCCAACCAACCTGAGCAATTACAAGCACTGTATTAATGTATTTCCAGGCTTTTTGCATATGACCTATAGTCAGATGAATTGCTCCTATCAGGAACATGAATTGTTGAATCTTAAGGTTATCTCCTCCAAAACTTGCCAGCTGCTGCACTTGCAATTGCTTAAGGAAAGGAATATTTGCAATGGTTTCAGCCCCAAAATAGGTACCAGTCAGTACACCCCAGATCATTACTGAAACTGAAAGTGTATAAAACAGACCAAACTCTATTTTCTTAACAAAACCACTTTTCCAGTGCGCAAACAGAGTCAGTCCAAAAAAGATAAGCCCATAACCTGCATCACCCACTAATATACCGGTAAAGAAAGTAAAGAATATCAAAAACACTTTTGATACATCTATTTCGTCGTAGCCCGGAACCAATCCCATAAAACCCATGACCGGCTTAATCTTATGCGACCATTTTGGATTCTCTAACAGAGTAGGAACCTGATCATACTCATCCGCTCGTGGTTCTTTTACAACATAACCCCAACCATTCTGATCGGCTACCTCAGTAACATCTTTAACTTTATCAACCGGAATAAAACCTTCCCAGCAACGAACCTTCTCATGAAAAGTGATTCCAGCGTATTGTACAGTGCGCACTTTAAGGCGACGTTCTCTTTCTGACAGAGCATCGATCAATAAACCTTTCTGAGTACTTAACTCCTTTAATATCTGTTTGCCTTCAGCCAGGGCAGATGTCTTATCTGTAATAGACTGTTCAACCTCCTGCTTCGATAGCTTTGGAAAATCAATCTTTTGGTAATTTAAAACAGCATCCTCTTCATCAGTGATCAAAACAACCCTGGCGATACCATTCATAATACTTACTACCTTAACATTCTGCTTGCTTTGGATAATTTTAATATCCTTCTCAGGCATTTCGTAAAGCGATAGATAAATACCTTTTTGGTTGATCAACTTTATATCATCCAAAGAAATACTACCCCAATTGGCATACCATTGCTGATCTTTATTAAGATTTTCAATTTCTTTTTGAAGATCAAGGTTGGAATTATTTGTTTCAAGAACTTTGTCCAACAATGCTATCTCACCTCTTTCAATACTACTGTAATCATTAACCTGAACTGAACTACCAGCAGCTTCACCTTCAACATTATCTAAAATTGAGATGGCTTCCTGAAGTTGCTCAATCCTATTCTGAACACGATCAATTGAATCATCCTTAGCAGGTTGAAAAGGTGTGATATGCACTAATCCCAATTGCCCCAAAACAGTTAAGTCTTCATCCATATCATTGCTTGGATCTGACATAAAGAGCAACAGCTTTTTCATTTTTATAATCATACCATCACTCCTTCCTTTTGTGTTGTTTTAACAACTTTAGCGGTTGCAATTGTCAAACGTTCGTCATCCTGTAATTTCTGACCGATTTTACGAATTGCTGTTTTTGCATTCGGTATTCGTCGGTTTTCAAACAGTTTGATTCGCGCACGCACATCCAGAAGCTCTTCTTCAAGCAATCGAATCTGTTCTTCCAAACATCCAATCTCAGCCATCAATTGCAATTGCTCCTGCATTAACTCAATCGCATCATCCACCCATAAGGGAGTATCCTCATCAATGGGTTTCACGTTAAAATCTACACCTTCATATTGATCCACGCGCACACCAGCCACATCAATATGCCTGGTTATAACTTTATTTACCGAGATAAAAGAAGTAACATCAACATGTGAATCACTCATAACAGCCACCCAGGTCTCTGCCGCTTTATTGTTCTTATCAATAACCTGTCGTATCTCCTCAATTCGTTCAGCAATTGTATTAATTGTTGACATTAAGGATTTCTCCATGGCTTCGAACAATGGCAGCATTCGCAAGGATACCTTCAGAATTTTTTTCTGACGGGCACGCTCTGTTTTTGTGTATTTTATTTTTGCTCCTGCCATTATACCTCCTTCTTTTTAGGTGGGTTAACAACGGATGCCAATACTTTTGCTCCCTGTTCTTTATCAAATGAGTTCAAACGGTTTAAAATCTGCAATCGCAGTTTATAAACCATCACCTCAGTTAACGTAAACACTTCACCTGCCTGTATGGTATCCAGTTCTTCCCATTGCCATTTCATTATTAGCTTTTCGCGCTCTAATGGATTGGCATTAATAATAGCTTGTGGAAGTCGCTGTAATCCGGGGGTTCTTTTTTGAGCCTTGGCCATTCTGATTTCAGAAATGTCGTTTTGCATCTCCTTCAGCATAACGCCAATGCTCTTCAAACCAACCTTCCCTTTCGAATCGGTTGCCTGATATATATCGACCGGTTCGAGTTTTTTAAAGTGCTTTGCCGACAATTGATTTTTGGCATCACGGGTGAACTCCTCCATTGTAATTGGAGGCACCTGACCAAAGCTCAACGATGGCAAACTACACATTAAATAAACCAAGTTCGACATTATTAGTCCTCCTGGTTTTTGGTTATACGTTCAACCAAATCTTTATTCATCAAAGCAAACATAGCCTGCTGTATATCACTATCGCTCAAAACAAACTGAACGCCACTATTTCCTTTAGACTGAATCTCAATTTTAGCTTCACTATTTGTTAACGGTTTCAGCTCTACCTGTTCTTTCAAACCTTCACTAACAATAAATGACTCCATTGCTTTTAGTGTCTCTGCAGGTACAGAAACCGTTTTACCACCTTCGATAGTAGCAACTACTGCTTTTACTAATTCCTGCAGATATTGCTCCTGCTTAAACAAGCTTTGCGTTAATCCACCAAAAACTGATTCCATGTATTTTAAAACAGCCACTTTAGTCGCCTCAATCATATCACGCGAAGCCTGCTTAATAGCGGTTTGAGCATTCTTCTCAGCCTGTTCAGCTTTTGAATTTGCCTCATCAATAATGGTACGTTTTTTATTTTCCGCATCCGAAATGATTGCTTCAGCTTGCTTTTTGGCATCTTCAATAATGCGTTGCTTTTCCGCTTCGCCTGCATTAATACCTTGCTCTTTCAGTTTTGCAACTATCCCTTCAAGGTTTTCTTTATTATCGTTCATTTCTTTATTTTTTTATTGATAACCGCTTAGTTCTTATCCCAATATTCTTCAATCAGTTTTTTACTCAAACCTGTTTCTGTTGGATCAAAGTGGCGTTTAAGTATTGACCAACACTTATCCAAAGCTGCTTCCAGTCCGATAGGCTCACCAAAAGGTTCCTCAATATTACTGATGAAGTCGGTACGGTATCGTAATAATTTTTGCGAGTAAGCATCGTTGGCAGCTCCAACTTCAGAAGCTTCATAGGCTTTTTCAGCATCAGCCAGTAACGAAGCCATCGCTGTCATTATAGCACGGTGATCGCTACGAGTTTTACCATTCACCCCTTGTTTAAGACGAGATAGCGAACGAGCCAATTTCAATTTACCATTTTCAAGGAAAAACTGACCTTCGGTAATATATCCTGTGTTATCAGGAACAGGATCTTCCAATGATTCCAAAGTAGTTGCACCGATAATTGTGATAGAACCAGCACCTTCGATATCGGCTGCCACCTCATATCGTTTAGCTAACTCTGAGTATAACGATCCAGGATAACCTTGTAATGATGGAATCATATCCTGATAGTTGGCTACGTTACGAAGAATATTTGACCAGTTGGTCATGTCAGTTAGTAATACTAATACATCCTTGCCCTGATCACCAAACTCGCGAGCTACACTTAAAGCCACATCAGGCAACATCAGTCCTTTAATCTGCGAATCACCGGCAAGGTGAGTAAACATGATGGTTTTATCGATATTACCTGATTGAGAAAGCTGTTCTTTGAAGTACTGGTATTCATCGAATTTAAGACCAATTCCTGCAAAGATAATTACATCAGCCTGAGCTCCTTGTGCAATTTGCGACAACAGGCGGTTATAGGGTTCGGTAGGACCGGCAAAAATTGGAATTTTTTGTGATTTAACCAATGTATTAAATACATCAATCATTGGGATACCTGTCCATAATGGTTGTTTTGGAACATTTCGTACTGTTGGATTCAGTGTATCCAAACGGGTTGAAACCTGCTTCTCAAAAATCACATCAGGTCCCCCATCAGCAACTGCACCCGAACCATCAAAGCTTCGTCCCAACATCTTAGTTGAAAAACCAGCTGTAAGCGGAATTTCATGCATTCGTATTTTGGTGCGCGTGCTTAACCCTGCTGTTCCATTAAAAACCTGGAAACGGGTAGAATTTTCGCTAATATTAATTGCTTTTGCAAAAGATAAGCTCTGACCTGAATCAGCCTCCAACAGTTCAACCACATGATTTAATGCAACACCCGGGTTACCCTCTACTGAGATAAGCGCTTTACCTACCTCGCTTATTTTATTAATTTCTTTCCTTATCATACGGCGTATTCCTCCTGTAAAATAAATTTGTTGATTGCCTTTGGCAACTGTGCCAATTGATCTTCTGTTGTGGCTGAGTAATTCCAATCGCGCCACCACTGACGAAGCTCATCAAATTTTTGTTTGATTGACTCTTTTAACTGCTCATCATCCATTTCACCGGCTTCAAAAGCAATATCATTGTCAATTAAACTCTGCACAGCTTCATTAAGTACTGCTAGACGTTCAGGACGAGTACAGGCATCAACCTTATCAAATGCATCCTGTTGCATCACACAAAAGTCGATGGTTAGACCTTTCTGGAACTGTATATAATTTGAAACCGGAACCTTTTTTAGGCCGATTGTACTAATAGTTTGATCGATATCATTGGCATCATTCAAGGTACTTAACATCTTCTTACGATCATTCCAGGAAATAAAGCCATCATAAACAGAAGTAGTGTATACCAACGGATCAATAGCTGGATATTTCTTTGCATCTGCGCGATCCTGAGATAATCCCCAGAAACCTCCTGTTGCATCCATGGTTGCCTGTGTTACCGGCTCCTGAAAGTTTCCACCAGCTGGTGATACGGTACCAATAAAAGTTAATGATCCTCCTGTTCCCAAATCTTCTCCGGCACGCTGATACATACCTTTAATCTGGTCAGGAATATCCATTGGAAATGCTTCTGGTCCAGGAATATCTCCCTGGCGACCACTACGCTCCCGTAAGGCCTGTGCCCATCGCGATGTTGAGTCTGCCAACATCACAACTTTTCTACCCTGATAACGGTAATATTCACCTACTGTTAAAGCAATGAATACAGAAGCTTCCCGGGCTGCAACCGGCATAGAACTAGTATTTCCAAAGATACACATCCTGTTCATCAATGATTCTCCGGTAGTAGGATCTTCCAGTTCTGCGAACTCCTTAAATACCTCAACGGCTTCACCAGCACGTTCACCACAGGCTGCCATTACAATAATATCGGCAACGGCGTACTTACATAAAGAGTGCTGCAATACTGTTTTACCAGCACCAAATGGTCCGGGATTTCCGACCGTACCACCATACCCAACAGGAGCCAATAAATCAATTACACGTGTACCCGTTGAAATTGGTTTACTTGGAATTGCACGGTTTTTAAAAGGAATAGGCGACTTTACAGGCTGACGAAATGCTAATTTTAGTTCATGTTTGTTACCCAACTGATCAACAACCACTGCAACCTGTTGAGTAATGTTTACTGAACATTTTTCAACAATACTTTCAACTGTGCAAGTACCAAAGCTAAAAGGCACTAAGATCTTGTGATCTACTTTTCCTTCAGGAACATTTCCAATCACATCTCCACCCGAAACGGTATCACCGACTTTTACACTTGGTGTAAAGTCCCACAGGACTTCCTCATCCAAAGCAGGAGCATTCATTCCGGGTCTTAGATAAGCATCCTCTTCACTTAGTTTGTATAATGGATTTTGCAATCCATCCCAAACACTGGTTAACAGTCCGGGGCCTAACAAAACGGATAAAGGAGTACCTTTAAACACCACCTCATCACCGATTTTGGCTCCGGTCAAATCTTCAAAAACCTGCATTTCAACAATACCTGCATCAGGGTTTTTAGGATCAGGCTGAATCTGCAACACCTCGGCCTGGAGGTATTTTCCGTCAACGAAAATTTCTGCAGTCTCCCCCATTATCACATCATCAAAGAATCGGGCTTTCACCAACGAGTCCTGGATAGAAATAAGGTTTCCTGTCCTCTTTTTATTGATATCCTTCATAATTTATATTTTAAAAGCAGCTGTATTCTTCAACTGACTCCCCATTTTTATTAAAAATGAATCGCTTTAAAGCTTAAGCTTATCATTCCAGATTATAATTACATATCTACAATTTTGAATATGTAATATTATATAAAAACATTCATAGATTTTGTATATGATCCAAATATAAGATCCAACATAAACATGTTTTTTAATAAAAGCTTTAAGCAGCCATTTTTCATTCCAAACTGCACAAAACCTAAATATAACTGGTTACAAATTCTAAGTAGTAAATCTCAACTCGTTCATTGCCCATATTTCCAATTAAATTCAGATGCTGTGTTTGCATATTGCTTATCGTTTAAACAGTTAAAACATGCTATTCAATAAATAGTAGATTCATATACATTCAAGGATTATTTTTCAACTTCATTAATATAAAAATTAACAGCGCTGAAAAATCGGGTCACAATGTATCGAATTATCTAATATTATGGAAGTAAAAAATACATTAAGAAGGTAAAAAGTGTTCTAAAACAGATTTACACTTTGGGAAGAAATTTGCAAAAACCCCGCCGAAGCGGGGCTTAGCAAAACATTAACCATAAAAACCAAATTCAAGCCATTTTAACAAACGGCCGAACTATTCGCCTTTTTAACCACTTCAAAGGCGTTTTCTATTTGATCTATCAAATCCTGTGGATTTTCCAGTCCTATACTTAGTCTGACCAGTGATGGAGAAATACCTAATTTCAACCTGTCTTCCGGTGATACGTCTACGTGCGTCATTGTTGCAGGATGCTCTGCCAAGCTTTCGGTTGATCCTAAACTAACTGCTAATTTAAATAATTTCAGGCTATTCAAAAACAAAAAAGCCTCTTTCTCGCCACCAGCAATATCGAAAGCAATCATCGAACCGGTTGAAAGGCACTGCCGATCGAAGATATCCTTTAAATCAGAATCATTTTCCAGAAAGCCAAGATAGTGTATTTTTTCGACCAATGGATGATTCTTTAAATATTTTGCAATTATTTGTGCACTTTTCGCCTGAGCTTCCATCCTTACTTTTACCGTTTCCAAACTTCGCTGGAGTAACCAGCTTGAATTAGGATCCAACTGACTTCCGAAGAAAGTACGCATCCCCTTAATTTGGGTAATCAGTTGGTTTGATCCTGTGCAGGCTCCGGCAATAACATCGCTGTGCCCTCCAATAAATTTTGTTGCCGAATAAATGACCAAATCAGCTCCGAAATGAAGTGGATGCTGAAAAACAGGTCCTAAAAATGTATTATCTACAGCAAAAACACATTTTTTATCCTTGGTACTGAAGTAGCCCGCAATGCGCGAAACCATTTCAATATCAATTAATGAGTTGGTTGGATTTCCTGGCGTTTCAACATAAATCATTGATGGTCGCCTACCGGGGTAAGCTTTTTCTACCCGCTCAATAATGGTTTCTTCTTTTTCACCTTTAACAAAACCTACTACAGCAATATTAAACTGAGGCAGTACATGATGAATAAAGTGATCTGTACCACCGTAAACCGGTGATGAAAACAAAAGTATATCTCCCGGCTTAACAAAAGTCAGAATGGTTGTTGAAATGGCAGCCATACCGCTTGAAAAGAAAGCTCCTGCCTCTGCTTCGTCCCAGGCAGCCAACCTTTTCTCAAGAATATTCATATTCGGATGATCTAAACGGGAATATATCATACCCATTTCTTCCCCATCTTTTTTCTCACGAAGTCCATAAGCCAGTTCAAAAAAGGCTTTTCCTTCTTCACAACTATTGAAAACAAATGTTGATGTCTGATAAATTGGACATTTGGCAGCTCCCTGATGTTCATGAGCATTATAGCCCAAACTCATCATCAAACTTTCCGGTTGTAGATTACCCTTTTTCATAACTGAATTATTTTTTATCAAATTTACTTTAATCCAGTTTTTTATACTATATATAAATCTATAATCAGTATTTTATTCTATTTATAATGATTATTTTAGCATTTTATGTTATCATCTCTAATAAACCATTATGAAGAAAGAAAAATTTTCGTCTGCACAACTGGATAATACTGATAAAAAACTATTAGCGTTACTACAGAAAGATGCTAAAATGACAACTAAACAATTAGCTTATCATTTAAATTTAAGCATCACACCTGTTTTTGAACGGATTAAACGACTGGAACGAACCGGAGTAATTGAGAAATACGTTGCCATTATTAATAAAGAAAAAGTTGGAAAGGAATTGATTGCGTTCTGCAATGTTTCTTTAAAAGAGCATTCGCACGATGTGATTCGAGATTTTGAGGCGAGCATCAGTCAATTACCCGAAGTTATGGAGTGCCATCATATTGCCGGTCAGTTCGACTACACATTAAAAGTAATAACTGAAAACATGGAAACATATCATCACTTTGTTTATAACAAACTATCGTCTGTTAACAATGTTGGCAACGTACAAAGCTCGTTTGTGATGAGAGAAATTAAAACCGGTACTGAATTACACCTTGATTAGTTATTGTGGCTTTTGGGAATCTTAAAGTAAAAACATGATCCCCTACCTTCCTGCGAAGAAAGACCTATCGTTCCTCCCAGTAATTCAACAAGGTTTTTAGAAATAGTTAATCCTAAACCATTTCCGCGATAAAGATTACTAACATCATTTTTTACTTTAAGAAAACGCTCGAATATAATACGCTGATGCGCTTCATCAATTCCTATTCCGGAATCTTCAACATAAAACTGAACATGACCATCAATCACCTTATATCCTAATTTCACATACCCTTCACTGGTAAACTTCAATGCATTACCAACCAAATTCTTCAATACCTGCTTTAATCTGAATACATCCGTTGTTAAGTCCAATTCTTCATCAGGAATCTCCAGCTGAAGCTCCAACTCATCTTTATCAATCAGGTATTTCGAATTAAGAAAACTATAGTAAACCTCCCTCATCATTTTATTCACAGGAAAGGTAGATACCTTAGTTGTAATCTGCTCTGATTCAATCATTGAAATGTCAATAATATCATTTAACAGATTCAGCAATTCATCACCATTGGCTTTGATCATTCCGGCATATTCCAAACGCTCCTTTGGATTAAGTGACGAATCAAGCAAAAGTTCCGAGAATCCAATAATTGCATTCATAGGAGTACGAATCTCATGACTCATATTAGATAAAAAGGCCGACTTTAGACGATCCGATTCTTCTGCTGCCAGCTTAGCTTTCTCAAGTTCAGCAGTTCGTTCTTTTACTTTTGACTCCAGTGATTGAGCAAAATCCTGAAGCTGTTCTTTTTGGCGTGATATTTCATCTCTTTGCTTATGTGCAATATTACGCTGCACCTGCAAATCATGTGTTTTCTTTTCAATGGTTTTTGCCAACCGATCCTTTTCGGCCTTCATAACTCTTACCCTATACTTGATAAAGTAGAACACTGAAAGAATAACCAAGACTGTTATAAGCGATATAAACCAAGTTGTTCGCCAAAACGGTGGCACTACAGTTATGTTTAATCGTTTGATATTATTGCATAAAATACCATCTGAATTTGTTGAGCGAATCTCCAACTCATATTCCCCCGGTCGCAAATCAATAAAATTAAGATGACGCTCCTGCTTCAATGGGATCCAGTTTTGCGAAGTTGGTTTCATTCGATAGAAGTACTCCACTTTTTGTGGATTCACAAAATCCAAAGCAGAAAACTCAAGGGTTATAAATCGCTCTTTGTGTGTTAACCAAAGACTTGAAGCGGTAATAAGCGACTTTTTTATCAATACATCATCCCAGCTACTATTCTCTCTGATAGATATTTCTTTTCCATACAACTTAAGACCGGTAAAATATATAGGAGGCTCTACATCTGATCTTTTGAGACTATCCGGATGAAACCTATTAAATCCATTAATTCCACCCATTAAAATACTGCCATCAAACAAGCGAATGGCAGCAGGACTAAATTCGTTCCCTTGTACTCCATCCGTTTCATCGAAATTCATCACATCACCAGAATTTAAATCAATGCGACTAATTCCACGATTTGTAGATACCCAAAGGCTTTTTTCATACTCAAAAACTGAATAGACATATCCATTTATCAAGCCATCTTTTTCAGAAAAGTGCTTTGAGACAGTAAGATCATCTTCCAGACAATCGATACCTTTATCAGAGGCTATCCATATTTTATTATCATTTCCTTCTGAAACAGCAGTAATACGATTTGACCATAATGAATTAACAGCTTTTTCATCGTGCTTAATAACCGTAAAATGATCAGCTGTATAGTCATACAGATTTAATCCTTCATCGGTACCAACCCATAATCTACCTTTACTATCCTTTTTGATAGCCCAAATAACCATACTACTTACTGAATGAGGTGTTACATAGGGCTCATACACCTTAAACTTACCTGAAGCTTCATCCATCCGACACAATCCATAACTGGTACCCACCCAAAGCCTGTCCTTAGCATCACGCTCAATGGCAAACACATCGTTACTAGGTAATGAAGTTGAATCTCCAGGAATATTAGTAAAAGTCTTAACCTGATTGGTTATAAAATCATATTTAATCAAACCACTTGAGGTACCAATCCACATAACACCAATGGGATCGCTCATTAAACTCCATACAGAGTAATCTTTAGCATTTTTGAAAAAAGAAATTCGTTCGAAACGCCCCTCATCAACATACCATTTTGTCAACCCTTCGTAGGTACCAATCCATACGTTTCCCTGAACATCCTGCTCAAAAGCAAAAACTGAACTTCCATGGAACGAATTCCGGTTGGGAACATTGTAATAATGTTCAAAAAAATTGGGTTCTAAAGACATCTTAACAACACCACTGGCTTTGGTCCCAATCCATAGCAATCCAGCTTCATCGATGTATAATGAAGTAAGATAGTTTTCGGGAAGTGAATATGGATCATACTTATTATGACTAAGTTTCTCAACCTCTCCATTTTTTTTCAAATGCATTAACCCGGATTCTTTCGTTCCCATCCAGAAATCATCATCATTCCCTTTAACAATTGCTGTTACAGACTCTTCAAGCATACTAAACTGATCAAAATCACCATCTTTCGTCTCTACTTTATAACAACCATTGTCGGTGCCAACTAATAAATGATTCTCATCGAACTCAATAATACAGTTAATGATATTGTTTTCGAATAACTTTTTATCAGAAACCTCATTTATAAAATGTTCATGATTATGACCTTCCTTATTAATCTTAATAAGACCTTGTCCAAAAGTCCCGATCCAGACTTCATTTTTTGAATTAACTAAGAGTGAAAGCGGTGAAGCATCATTAATCCCCTCATGTTTACATCTATAAGTCTGATAATTGGTAAATTTTCCCGAATCAGGATGAAAAGCACTGATTCCATAAGAGTTGGCGATCCAAACAGTTCCATCATCATCTACCTCCAATCCATATGAATAATCGGAGAGAACTGAAGTACTGTCACCTTGATTCGTATAATTTGTAAAGCTCTCTTTTATCGGATCAAATACACTTAATCCACCTCCTCCAGTTGCAAAATAAAGCTTGTCTCTTTCAATATCTTCTGCAATGCCATAAATGGTACTGTTTAGCAATCCGTCAACCTCATTCTCAGCTCCTCTAAACACTGTTACATTTAAGCCATCAAAACGGTTTAATCCATCGTAAGTTCCCAGCCAAACAAAACCTCTGTGATCTTTATATATTGATAAAACAGTATTTTGAGACAGACCTTGATTAATGGAAAAATTGTCAAGAGTAAATTTTCGCTCCTGGGCATTTCCAATAAACAAAACCAATGCAAAAACAAATAAAAGGACTTCCCTGATCCGCGTATATCTGTACGATCTATTTTTTATAGAATCCAACTTTACAATCAATAATAAGCTTTTAAAAATAAAAACATTAGGTGACGAATTTACAAAACGCCATTTTATACACAAACTCATTACTCACTAAAATATTATAGTCCATCAAACAAAATCGTTAAATCCATGTTTCTATACCTAATAAAAAAGATTTAAGCATGAATTTGATAAAACAATTAAACTGGCGATATGCAACCAAACAATTCGATAACACAAAAAAATTATCGAATGAACAATTAAACATGATTTTAGAAGCTACCAACTTATCGGCTTCTTCATTCGGCTTACAACCTTATCATATTTTGGTTATTGAAAATTCTGAATTAAGAGAAAAACTTAAAGCTGCCGCTTGGGGACAGTCACAATTAACTGATGCTTCACATGTGATTATCTTTGCTGCCAAAACAAATCTGAGTGATACTGATATCGATAATTTTATAGAGTTGGTTTCTAGTGTTCGAGGCATTCAGGTTGAAGCCTTAAGTGACTATTCATCTATGATGAAAGGATCACTAGCAAAGCAAAGTGATGAGCAAAAACTGGTTTGGGCTGGCAAGCAAGCATACATTGCACTGGGGCAACTTCTTACTTCATGTGCTATTAATAATATTGATGCCTGTCCAATGGAAGGGTTTGATCATGATGAGTTTGACAAGATACTTGGTTTAAAAGAGAAGAACCTTGCTTCAATGGTTATGGCAACTGTAGGTTACCGATCAGAAAACGATAAATATCAGCATTTACCAAAAGTTAGGAAACCATTAGATGAGATGGTTATTAAATATTAATAAAAAGTGCCTTGAGCCCTTTTTTTGTTTATTCTCAGTCAGTATATATTCATATAGCATGAAAGAATTAACTACTTTTATGCGTAAAAAAAATTAAGATGAGAATAGAATATGATATCAAGTTGGGTTTTAAAGACGTAATGTTTCGGCCCAAAAGATCAACACTAAAAAGCAGATCTCAGGTTAATCTGGACCGTACCTTTCGTTTTAGAAACAGTGAGAAAGAGTGGACAGGAGTTCCCATTATGGCGGCCAACATGGATACTGTTGGAACCTTTGAAATGGCCTTAAAACTTGCTGAAAAGAAAATTTTCACGGCCATTCATAAACATTATAGCTTTGATGAATGGGATCAATTTTTAAAAAATGCTCCTGAAAACATTGAAAAGTTCATTGCCATTAGCACTGGTACAGGCGATAAAGATCTTGAAAAAATAAGTAAAGTCATCCAAGCCCATCCTAAATTAGAATTTATCTGCATTGATGTTGCCAATGGCTACTCTGAACATTTTGTGGAGTTTGTTAAGCAAACACGCCAACAATTTCCTACCATGACAATATTGGCAGGTAATGTGGTAACTGGTGAAATGGTGGAAGAATTAATTTTGGCAGGAGCTGATATTATCAAAGTTGGAATTGGTCCCGGTTCGGTTTGTACCACTCGTGTAAAAACAGGTGTTGGATACCCTCAGCTTTCTGCAATTATCGAGTGCGCTGATGCAGCTCATGGTCTGGGTGGTCAGATTATCAGTGACGGAGGATGTGCTACATCCGGTGATGTTTCGAAAGCTTTTGGAGCCGGAGCAGACTTTGTAATGCTGGGAGGCATGTTGGCCGGTCACGACGAGAGTGGTGGTGAGGTTATTGAGCGTGAAGGCAAAAAGTACAAACAATTCTATGGCATGAGTTCTTCAACAGCCATGGAGAAGCATGCCGGAGGTGTTGCTGAATATCGCGCCAGCGAAGGCAAAACAGTTGAAGTAGATTATCGTGGTCCGGTTGAAAATACTATTCAGGATATACTAGGTGGAGTGCGCAGCACATGCACCTATGTGGGAGCTTCACAATTGAAGGAACTTACAAAAAGAACAACCTTTATAAGGGTAGCAGAACAAGAAAACAGAGTTTACACTAAGTAACATTGAAGCTTGCAAAATACTGCAAGCTTTATTTTTTTGTTTTATTTCTGATTTAGGTATAATAATTACCTTTGCCCCATGCCTATAGACATCACGATACAACAATATTTAACCCAATTTAAAGGGTGGCCTTTAATTGATGTTCGCTCTCCGGGCGAATTCGAAAAAGGACATATCCCGGGTGCTGTAAATATTGAACTCTTTAGCAACGACGAAAGAGCCCATGTTGGAACTGTTTACAAACAACAATCTCAAAAAGCAGCTATTGATTTGGGATATCAATATGTAAACCCCAGATTACAGGAGTTTATTGATCGGTCCTTAGCTGTTGCTCCGGATAGAAAGGTGGTAGTGCATTGCTGGCGTGGAGGGATGCGCAGCCATGCCTTTGCTCAACATCTTGAGGATAATGGCTTTAACGAAATATATCTTGTTGAAAAAGGATATAAAGCATTTCGCCGAATAGCCCTCAATTCCTTTGATAATTATAAGATTAATGTGCTGGGCGGTTACACCGGAAGTGGTAAAACACATATCCTAAATCAGTTAACCACTTTAGGCGAACAGGTTTTGGATCTCGAAAACATAGCTCAGCATAAAGGGTCTGCTTTCGGAAGTATTGGTTACGGAGAACAGCCAACTACAGAACAGTTTGAAAACAATCTATATTGGATCTGGCGTGATTTTGATCCTAATCATCCTATTTGGGTTGAAGATGAAAGTCCAAACATTGGCAATGTTAATATTCCGCAGTATTTATTCCAACGAATGAGATCAAACAGACTCTTGTTTATAGACATATCGAAAGAAGAAAGGGCCAGACTTTTGGTAAAGGAATATGCCTTGGATAATAAACCTAAGTTGGCAGATGCAATTCAGCGTATTAGCAAACGATTGGGACCTCAGGCTACAAAATATGCAATGGAAATGCTGGAAGAAGATAATTTCTATGAGGTTGCATTGATAACCCTGCATTACTACGATAAATATTATCTCAAAGGTTTAGCCAAAAGAGATCAGGATAAAATTGACATTCTGAAGCTGGAGAATACAGATGCCCAAGCCAATGCCCAAACCATTTTAAAATACTTTCAAAAACAATTTTATGTTGGAGTTTAAATTAACAAAATATAGCCACGGAGCCGGATGCGGATGCAAAATTGCCCCATCGGTTCTTAGTTCCATTTTAAAAAGTAACATCACACCGGTATCAAACAGTAAATTGATTGTTGGTAATGATACCCGTGACGATGCTGCGGTTTATGATCTTGGAGACGGAACTGCTATCATCAGTACAACCGACTTTTTCATGCCGATTGTGGATGATGCCTTTACCTTTGGTAAAATAGCCGCCACAAATGCCATCAGTGATATTTACGCAATGGGTGGCAAACCTCTTCTGGCTATTGCAATACTTGGATGGCCAATTGATAAGTTGCCTCCCGAAGAAGCTTCAAAAGTAATGGACGGTGGACGTCAGGCATGTAAAGAAGCAGGCATACCTTTGGCAGGAGGTCATAGCATTGACAGCCCTGAACCAATTTTTGGCCTTGCAGTAACCGGCCGTGTTGACATTAGTAAACTTAAACGCAATGACACAGCAAGCAAAGGATGCCTTCTATATCTTACTAAACCATTAGGAGTAGGCATATTAACAACTGCTCAAAAACAAGGTAAACTGAAAGATGAACATGCTGATATAGCTCCGGAAATAATGAGTAGATTAAATTCAATCGGAGAAGAATTGGCTAATTTGGATGGAGTAGAAGCTATGACAGACGTAACAGGCTTCAGTTTGATTGGTCACCTGAGTGAAATGTGTGAAGGAAGTGGACTTTCTGCAGAGATAGAGTTTGATAAAATTCCAAAACTGGATGTATTGGATGAATACATTGAGCAAGGATGTATGCCTGGTGGCACTCACCGCAATTGGAATAGTTATGGTGACAAGGTGAACCTGAAATCGCAATCGTATAAACCAATCGTTTGTGACCCTCAAACAAGTGGCGGTCTTCTACTGGCTGTTAATCCTGAAAAAAGTGAAGAAGTAGAAGCTTTATTATTGAGCAAGGGAATAGAAGCTGAGCCATTTGGAGAGTTAACCAAAGAAAAAGATATATTGATAACGGTGTACTAAGCACCGTTATTATTTTTTACTATTCCTTAGCGAGAAACGAAGCATAGCATCCATCAACCAGATTAAAACACCTGTCAGAACCAATAAAACAGGAATCTGAATATATTCTACACTAATATTATAGACAGGTTTTGAGATATGAGGTAATAGAATGGTTGCAATAATACCGAACAAAGCTCCGATGGTAAAGAACAACCACGACAAACGAATATTCTTTAAAATACCTTGCCTGCTTTGTTCTTCACTATAAACCGATTGCATCACTTTATCCTCAAAGTCAGCAAAAGGCATTTCCAACTTGCTATCACTAAGTAATTCTCTAAATTTATCTTCATTCATCACAGAATACTTTTAGCTTCAGTTTTTAATATTATCTCCAGTTCAACCTGAAATCTCTTTCGTGCCCGATGCAGAATCACTTTAATATTGCTTAACGACCATCCTGTTACTTCCTGCATTTCGTTCATTGCCATTTCCTGAAGGTAAAAAAGTCGTAATGCCAAACTTTCATTGGCCGGCATTCGCATCAATACTTCGTTTATAAAGTATTTACGTTCATCCGACGAAAGCTCGTCCATAACAGTATCATCCTGTTCTTCACCAATCGTATCAATTGAATCAAAAGTATGTTTTCCTTCCTTTTCAGCTATTCGAAATGCTTTGTTGATAACAATCCGATACAGCCAGGTACTAAACTTCGAATCTCCTCTGAATTGTTTTATATTTTGGTAGATATTTAAAAATGCCTCCTGAACTACTTCCTGTGCTAAAAATTCATTTTTAACCACCGATACAGCAACAGAATAGGCCATGTTTTGGTATTGCCGGATAATAAACCGGAATGCCTCCACATCGCCATTCTTTACCTTTTCGATGTATATATCTTCCATTAAAGAGATTGATTTTCTTTTTTACGATCTACAAAGTGAGCGATAATCATTCCTATGCCTCCAAATAAAAGCATTGTAGCAAAAACCAAACCTGGTCCAACATCATCCAATGCTTCTTTTAAAGATGGCGTTGAAATAATGAATAAACCTAATGCCAAACCAAATCCTAAACCACTAATTAAAAGCCCAAACCTCATCCATGGGAACCTAAATGATTTTCTATTTTCTTTCTTGCCATAAAAATTATTAGCATCAGCTCCTTTTTCAATCAAGGCCAATCTTTCAGTATTCCTTGCTTTGACATAGAAAAACCAAGCCATAAATGCTCCGGCAAAAAAAGCAAGCCACACTAGGCCAATCATTATATTCTCAACAATCTGTACACTTTGCATATTCTTTTTATTTTAATGTTTGGTGGTAGGATACAAAGAATCGCTAAAAGGTTACAGGCTCAACAAAACTTTTTTAAACCTGTATATATCCACCAAGCACCAGGTAGGCAAAAACGGCAAAAAACAAACCCAATAAACCATACAACCAACGAGCTCCTGTTCGTCCCATAGCTTTTACAACTGATTGAGCTCTACGTTGTTTAAAATACCATTCCCAGTTCGCAATGGCTGCAACAATCAGAAATAAGCCAAAGGCAATCATCAGATAGTATAAAACAGATATTCCTTCCATAACCATATATTTCTATCAAAATTAAGCATAAAAAAAGGGATCACTATGATCCCTCCTATATTAAAGTTAAATAGTTTATTGTATGGAAGACAGCCAATCCTGTGCCTGATCCAATGTTTCAAACGATCGTATATCCCTTCCGGTTAGTTTCATCACACCGTTGTAAACGATTCGTTGTAACCCCCCAATACCAACTACGGCACCAGCTTTTACAAATGGTTTATTACCGTTTAAAAATTCAGAGAAAGCATTTTTAATTTCATTATTAAAATGCATCCCTTTAATATTGGTTAGAGTCAGTACCGATTTCTGCGATTGGCTTCTAATATATTCAGCACTTGGTTTGATTAAAGTGTCCACCTCCTCACGGCTTTTCATCTCCGAAAAATCCATAAAGAAAAACGTTTTACCACTGTAACTGATAAATTCAGGTTTTCTCATGTTAGATATGTCTTTTATAAATTTGGATTGATAGACAATGATATAAAAAAAGAATCTTCTCTCCAACAGTTATTCTTCCTCTGATATCCCTTCAGGAATTTTGAATGATCCAATATTAGTAATTTGATAATCAGACATACGAAATGAACTAACATCATTACGGTTAATATCTGTTACCTCATAGGAAGATTGCTCACCATCGTTAAGATTTATATGTTGGCTGGCCATTAAGAAACCATTGAACATACCATTTGTATACATCGATGATTTGAATATGGTTGTCATAAAATCCTCACTTTTCCAATCCACATCTTTAGTGATGTATAACAATCCTTCACTTTCTTCATCGTTGTATTTGTATTCGTCGCATTTATAGCCCAAAATTGTTTTTGTGTTACCGGTTTTTGTAATTCGTGGGTCAACATAATCTACATCATCGGGCATTTCGTCTTTATCAGCAGCATCTTCATACATCGAACCATTCATGATGCCATCAACACCATATACAATCCCGGTTTTTTCACCTTCCTGGGTGTTTAAGATGATACTGGCCTGATTTTTCATATCCATAATAATCAAGCCTTTTTGCTTATCCGAACCATTATCCATTTCGCCAGAAATAAATTCATATGCAAAAGTTTGTTCATCCGTACTGGTATAGATCTTTATATCACCATTACTGGTTTCCTTACCATTATTATCAGTACTCTCAATGTGCATGGTGATGGAAGCATTAAACGAATAACTATTTTCGTACGAAACAGGCTCCCCGGCATAACCCATACTTGCCAGCTTTTCGGCCCATTTGGCTGTCATATCCACCTGATTATCAGATTCCGATTCATCGCTTTCAAAAGCTTCTTCAAAAATCTTATCAAGTTTTTTATCGATTTGTTCTTCTGTTTTTTGTTCGGCCTTTTTTTCAGCTTTTTCTGCGGCTTTTTTAGCCATTTTCTCAAGAAATGATTGCGATTGCACACTTTGAACGGAAAGAGCAGCTACAATTAAAGCAACTGTAAAAAAATATTTTCTCATAATTAAGGTGTTTTAGAATCCATGCAAATTACCACCTAATTATGCCATAGTCAATTGACCACTTGAATATTAATCAATCAAAAAGACATGTTTACGGAAATTAATCATTATTCAACCGTTGGATAAGTATTCAGATAATCCATTATACATTTCAACACACCTTCGTAATCGGCAATTCCCTGTTCTATCTTATTTGATTTCAGATATGCATCATTAACCGCAGTTGCTACTTCTTCCACATTTCTATTCATCAATGTCATCCAATGTTTTGTAACACTATTATAATCATCTTTAACCTCTTGCCTGATATTAGAAACTGCATCCTTAAATCCTTCCAACTGATAGGTTGAATAAGCAAAATATCTTAAAAGGTATAGATTGGCACTATACTTCATTTGTTGATTATTTGAATGAGTACAAACATACCATGCATAAAAGTTAGCTTCTGCCTCACTTGTTATTCCATACCGATGAGCCAGTTCGTGGGCCAACACCAGAGGCAGTTCAACCGCTAAAAGGTGTCGGTTTAAATGTACCTCACTAAAAAATGGCCCGTAATAACCAGATATGGTAGCTGATGCAAAAAAGCGACTGAAAGTCATTTGTTTTGGATGCGTTTTGCACAAACGGCTATCAATCTTTAAGAGCTCAACATGCCTTAGATATTCATTTTCGATTATAGTAACCCATTGATCTTTATCTACAGAATCAACAGGCGTATATGTTTCGTTAACCTCATCAATCAGCCATCTGAACGTATTCATCAAAACCGTTGTATCTGCCTGTGCTTCGTTAAGTGCCAAGCGTTGATTTAATCCGGGTCGATAATAATTAAATCCCCACAACCAGTAAAATGCTATGTAAGTCACCCCAAGGGTACTAATGATCAACCGGAATGATTTTGCCCATTTAATTCTTCTGAAGAGAGGAATGATTAATAAAATAATCAGCCAAAGGATGAGAAGAATATAAAAAAGGTCGTCGAGAGAAAAAGGAAACAAACCACTAAAAAATGATAAAAAAGAAGCCAGCAATGGATAGATACCTGAAGAATAGAAACGGTTGGTAATTTGAGGAAATGATGCGGCAACCTCAGTAAAAATAAAAGTGAGCAAGGCCAGTAATAAGATAAGTACAAAGGGTTTCTTTATCCAGGTTTTGATTCTCATAGCTGCTCTTTTATTACAAAGATATGTATTAGTTTGAAGACAGAGGAGCATAAAGTCCGGAGTCCTAAGTACGAAGTCCGGATAGTAACAATCAGGTGATTTTACTTTTGAAATGTGACTTTTTCTCTTTTAATCTGGTGCATAATGACAGTCGTCCTTTCAGGACTCATTACAACACCTATTCATTCCACAGCACTTTCGCACTGCGCTTGTAAAGGCGTCCCTTCGGGACTGTTATAACTGACAGTCACTCACAATACCTTCAGTTAAACAACTAAACAATTCTGCAATTAAACAGATGACTCCAGGAGTTATGAGTACGAAGTCCAAAGCACGAAGTCCGGGAGGTTCCAATTTGTAGTTTATACTTTTGAAATTTGACTTAAATAAAAAAAGCAGACCCATAAAGAATCTGCTTTTTATAAATGATCTTATGCGTTTACTTCTTCATAAAGAAATATACTTTACGTTCCTGACTATTGGGTATTCCAATAATATTATTCAAGTACTCATTTTTATCAGTTAATCCATTTTTCTGCACAAATCCTTCGCTCATAGGCATGCACTGCCCCCACGACCCACTTTGCTGACAATTTTCCAAATCAGTGATACGGGCAATGGTATGCACTCCAACCGTAATAACACAGAAATGATAATCATTGGCTGTTTCCAAAACTTCAGCAACGGTTTCTTTATTCAGATCCATCATCTTGTCGGCCTGAGCTGCTGCCAGTTCTTTAATATCAGCAATAGGTGTACCTTCCTGAATAGTTGCATTTTCGAATTTGATGATTCCATCTAAAAATTCAGTTAGTGTTTCCACTTTTGTTTGGGCATTGATGCTTACTGCTAACAATAGCATTAAAGCTGCTATTACATTAAGTCTTTTCATAGAAAATATTTTATGTTTGACGACTTAAATATAATTAGTTTCTGATTTTTTACCCTTGTGCGGCACAAATATTTTCTTTTATGCTAATGTTAATGATACTCTTTTAAGTCTTGTTGAGAATAAACATCAGAACCGAACTAACGCCTCATTGTTAACTAATTAAATATTTTTAGCTTTTGATACCTTATACAAGAATAAAGCAAGCGAGGCAAAACCTATCAAAATACCAATTGTAAGCCCAAGACTTGTATCAATAGCCATTCCTCCATTTTTTAGCGGGGCAACCAGAACATAAGAACTACAAATAGTCGTCATAAATGCAGCAGGAAGCGACATTAACCAATGCCATTTACCTACTTTGGCAAAATACATGGCTCCGGTCCAAAGAATAATAACTGCCAGTATCTGGTTCGATAAACCAAGAAACTTCCAGATTTCTTCAAAATCAAAGATTGTCAGCAAATAACCAATAATAAACAAAGGAATACTTATAAAAAGGCGCCTGATAATTTTGGCCTGATCGTATTTAAAAATATCGGCAATGGTTAACCGGGCACTTCTAAAGGCTGTATCGCCTGTTGTTATGGGACAAGCAATGACCCCAATAATTGCAAAGATAGCACCAACCTTACCCAGCCAGGCCACACTAATCTCATTCACGACCCAGGCAGCATTGTGTTCTTTTGGTATCATCACATCGTTCAATCCTTCAACACCACCAAAAAATGTCATTCCTGCGGTAGCCCATATCATTGCCACAATTCCTTCAGCAATCATGGCTCCGTAAAAAACATATCTTCCATGACTTTCCTTCTTAATCGTTCGTGCCATCATTGGTGCCTGTGTACTATGAAAACCGCTGATGGCGCCACATGATATAACAATAAACATCATGGGGAAAAGTATATTTTCGGTAGGGTTGGAATGAAAATTAGCAAAACTGTTTGTTGTTATTTCTGGTAATAGTAGCGAGCCATTAAAACCGCCCCATAACATGGCTCCGCCTATTGCCAGAGCCATTATTAATAAAGTAGCACCAAACACAGGATAGATACGTCCAATAATTTTATTGATCGGCAGAAGAGTTGCAATCAGGTAATAACCAAAGATTACATAGAGCCAGATTGTCATTCCTCCCTTGCTTAAGGTAGCTAATAAACCTGCCGGTCCGGTTACAAATGCCACACCAACAAATATGAGTAACACAACTGTAAAAACCCTCAGAAAGTTCTGAAATCCCTTACCCAGGTATTTACCAACTATTTCAGGAATACTGGCGCCACCGTTTCTAATGGATAACATACCTGACATATAATCATGAACGGCACCCATGAAAATACAGCCAAAAACAATCCACACATAGGACATTGGTCCATATTTGGCACCCATAATAGCACCGAAAATAGGTCCTAAACCGGCAATGTTTAAAAACTGAATAGTAAAAACTTTCCACGTTGGCATGGGAGAAAAATCAACTCCATCAGGCTTTTCGATGGCTGGTGTTTTTTTATTATCATCAGCACCGAAGAATCGTTCGATAATTTTACCATAAATCAAAAAGCCAAGAACCAAAGCCAGTATAGCACCGATAAATGTCCACATGATCAACCAATTGTGATAAAAATTGCAGAACACAAATCTACTATTTTAAAGCTATTAACCAATAAACCTGATATCTTATTATTTATTAAAAGCCTTTGTTTATCTTAGTTCTGGTAAACAAAAGTTCTATGTACAAAATACTTTCAATCTGTCTTATCTTCTTTATTTCGGTAAATATGTCCTCTCAAAAACTTCAGGAGTATTTACTCCCACTTCCCAAAAAAATAATTGTAAAGGAAGGCAAATTAAGTATTAGGAATGGTTATCTTAATTTACCGCACAATCAACTTATAGGTCAGACTTTACTTCTTCAAAACAGTCTTTTTAAAACCGGCATTAAAACACAGATAAGTCCTTTTCAGCTGTTTAATCAGTCTGAGACAATACAATTCATAAACGATTACACCATTGCAGATCAAGAATATCAACTAACAATAAATCCTGAAGCCATAACCATCAAATCCGGTTCTGATGCTGGCTTCTACTATGCTTTGGTCACTTTAAACCAAATTGGATTTTATGCACAAAAAACAGGATTCTGGCCTTGTGTTGAAATTATTGATAAGCCCGATTTTCCTCGTAGAGGTATAATGTTGGATATTAGTCGTGATAAGGTGCCAACAATGCATACTTTAATGAGTTTGATTGATCAGTTGGCCGGTTTGAAAATCAACGAAATTCAGTTGTATACCGAACACACCTTTGCTTACAAAAACCATGAAATGGTATGGAAGGATGCGAGTCCCATGACACCTCAGGAAATCCAAACTCTGGATAAATATTGCAAAGAACGTTTTATCGACCTTGTTCCGAATCAGAATTCATTTGGTCATATGAATCGCTGGTTAAAACATCCTGAATACACACATCTGGCAGAACTGGAGGAACCTGGCAAAACCATCTGGGGAATGCGATCGAAGAATACATTGAGTCCGATGGAAGAAGGTTCATTAGAACTTATGCAAGAATTGTACGCAGAGTTACTACCCAATTTCTCAAGCAAATATTTTAATATTGGATGTGACGAAACGGTTGAGTTAGGTGTTGGAAAATCAAAAGGACTTTGCAAAGAAACTGGAAAAGGACAGGTTTACTTAAACTACTTGCTGGAACTTAAGAAAGAAGTTGATAAGTATGGAAGAACAACTCAGTTTTGGGGCGACATCATCTTAAATCACCCGGAATTGATCAGTGAATTGCCTAAAGATATGGTTGCCCTTATCTGGGGATACGAAGCCAATCACCCTTTCGATAAACAATGTAAACAATTTGCTGAAGCAGGCTTGGATTACTATGTTTGTCCGGGTACCTCATCATGGCTAACAATAATTGGCAGAAACAAAAATGCTTTTGCTAACCTGTTAAATGCAGCCGAAAACGGCAAAAGACATAACGCCAAAGGTTATTTAATAACTGACTGGGGCGATCATGGTCATTGGCAACCGTTATCAGTCTCTTACCCATCATTTATATACGGTGCCGCTTTAAGCTGGAATGTATCGGACAGTAAAGATATGGATATTGCCAAGGCTACTTCTCAATTTCTTTTGCTGGATGAAACTGACATTGCCGGTAAAGTGCTAGTAAACCTCGGTAATGCATACCTAAAAACCGGAGCTATAACTGACAACAGTAATATATTCTATCAGCTTTTGCGGCGCAATAATCATTCAATAAAAACAGATCGCTGGTTAAAACAAATCTATGCGGAGAAACTTGCTCGAACAAAAAATTTCATAAATGATCAGATTGAATTATTAGGGAATGCTCAAATATCATCCTATGATTCAAACACTGTTAAACAAGAAATTCAATTAGCCGCTAAATTAGCAATACATGCCTGTGACGTTGGAATTGCTAAATCTCAAACACATGAAGGTTATTTTAAAGATATTTCATTACACAAACAGAAAGAATTTATTGATACCCTCGACTATATTATAATGAAACATCAAACCATATGGATGCTTCGTAATAGAAAAGGTGGACTTGAGGATTCGGTTACCAAACTTGAAAACATAAAAAAATCCTACGAATAATCATTTATCAGACAAATAAGCCCATTGGTAAATGCAGAATCAGATTTAACCAAATCGGGGTATCTATTACAAATAACATTCGTATTGCATTAGAATAAAATTTTTGTTAGGATTTACTTGACTTACCGAATGATTTTTTTTAATTATTGTATATAGAAATCCATTAGTTGGTTTTAAAACAGAGGTTGAATGAAATACCAAAAGTTATTTTGGACTATCATATTTTTTCAAATGATTTCATCCATAACAGTCAGTTATGCTGAAATCATTAGTGCTTCTACGTTCAAATTTAATCACCTCAATAATAACAATGGCCTTTCAGACAATACCATCAACACTATATTTCAAGACAAAGATGGATTTATTTGGTTAGGTACATCGCATGGATTAAATAGATTTGACGGTTATAATATCATTACTTTTTTAAGTTATCATAACAGCTCCTTTTTTCTTTCTGAGAATAGAATTAAAACATTAGCTCAGGACAAAAACGATAATCTTTGGATTGGAACCTCTAAAGGAATAGACATCTTAAATCTCAAGACCAGACAAATAGAAAAAAGGATTAACACAAGTACTTATCCTCTGCTACCAAGTGATGATATTTTGTTCATGCATTTAGATTTCAAAAATCAGATGTGGATTGGAACAACAAGAGGTGTCGTTCTTTATAATTCTTCAAAAGATATATTACAACCAATCGTTCAGGAGAATTCGCCACAATATGATTTGGATAAAAATGCTCCAATACAAATAGCTGAAGACAAAAACGGTAATATATGGTTGGCATCACCAGGTGGTTTATACAGATACAATAATAACAATGGCATTCTAAGTTTATTCAGGTTTGAAGATAAAGACAAGCCATACTTAAATTCCATCAAGACTATTCATATTCATGGCAATCATTTATGGGCTGGTACTGGCGGAGGCCAGTTTTTTTCTATCGATATCAATCGTCAGGTTGATTTGAATACAGCAAAAGTTCTGGAACTTGAGCCTAATGAAATCATACCCATCAATAGTATTTCGGCATATGAAGATCAGGTTTGGATTGGTTCTGTTGGCCATGGATTATTTATTTATGATCTGACAAACCAAAAATTCAGCCGTTACCGATATAATATTGACAACGATGAGTCAATTAGCTGGGATGTTATTTTAAGCCTATTCAAAGATCGTAACGGTTCAATGTGGATTGGTACTTATGGCAAAGGAGTGGATATTTGGCATCCAACTCTACGAAAATTCAAAACTTATAAAAGTAGCTATAAAAACTCAATTGACTTTGAAAGTGTAACTTCTATAACGAGTGATTATCTTAACCGAATATGGATTTCGGGATACGGCAGACAAAACAATGTCAATGTTATAGATCAAGTCAATAGAAAAATCACACATTTAGGATTAATCAGAGATAAACACTTCAATGTATTTACTAAAGATTTAAAAACAGATGGCAAAATAATTTGGGGTTGTCAGATGGAAGCAGACAAGCAACTCTTTAAAATTGATGCCCAAAACCTGGAGGTTATTAAAACAATCACTTTAGAAGACGCAGATCTTCAGCCAATTGAATTAGTAGACGATTCGCTAAACAATAAATTATGGATTGGCACTTTCGATGGAGTCATTTGTTTCGATAAAAAAACAGAGTCTATTTCAATTATCAACAATATCCAGGATTATCTTAAGCTACCCAATCCCATAAAAGTTTATTCAATCATTCCAGATGGAGAAGAACTTCTTTGGCTTTCAACAGATGCTGGTTTAATTAAATTCAATCACCTTACTTCGGAAGCCCGATTAATAAAATCAACAGATGATAAGGGAGCTTATCGAACATTAGATATATTGAAGGATAAAAATATTGTGTGGCTTGCTACTTCCAATGGACTACTTTCTTACGATATAGAAACTGATCAGATTAAACATTTGGGAGATGAAGATGAGTTGCTATCAAGCCTTTCGGTAAGCATAGAAGAGGATCTTATAGGTAATCTATGGATTGGTACGAATAAAGGAATAATCAAATTCAATCCATCAACTAAGAAAGTTACCCTGTTTACAAAAGATGATGGTTTACAAAGCAATGACTTTTCGCAAGGTGTAAAATACATCGACCCAAAAGGCAATTTGTATTTTGGTGGCACGGATGGATTTAATGTAATTAATCCTACAGAATTAATGTCCAACATCCTGCCCCCTCCGGTTCGAATTACCAAACTATTGATTCATAACAAAGAAATTATATTTGATCCTTCATCTGATCAACCTCAGAAAATTAATGAGGTAATTGAATATTGCGATGAACTTAAGATTAAGAATACCGACTATGTTGTTTCATTCGAGTTTTCTGCTCTAAACTATATTCAAAGCAATAAAAATCAATATGCCTATATTCTTGATGGATTTGAGAAAGAATGGAACATGTCGGAAAACAGGAGGTTCATAACTTATACCAACTTACCTCCTGGCAATTACACCTTGAAAGTGAAAGCCTCCAACAACGATGGTGTTTGGAATGAAAAAGGAACCGAATTAAAAATTATTGTACAACCTCCTTTCTATAAAGAATGGTGGTTCAGAACCCTATTGGTAGCCTTTATTATTTCTGCTTCTTTACTATTTTATTTTGTGAGAATTAAAATGCTCAAGAATAAAGAAGAGAGATTAAAACAACTAGTTAGAGAAAGAACATTCTCACTGCACGAAGCCAATGAAAAATTAGAAGAACAGAAAGAAGAAATAACAACACAGAAAGAGTTGCTTGAACAAAAAAACGAGGAGATCATCACACAGAATGAAATTCTGGAAGAACATAGAAATCACCTTGAGGAATTGGTTACAACACGTACAAAAGAATTAGCTGCAGCAAAAGATAAAGCTGAAGAATCAGATCGTTTGAAGACCGCATTCCTGGCCAATATGAGTCATGAAATTCGAACTCCTATGAATGCTATTATTGGATTCTCAACTTTACTGCGACACTCAGATTTTTCTGATGAAGAAAAGGTAAACTTTATTGACCAGATTCAGACCAATGGAGACAGTCTACTCCACCTGATTGATGATATCATTGATCTTGCCAAAATTGAAGCAGGTCAGCTTAAGCTTATCTACAAAAATTTTGATGTTAATGGAGCTCTGCTCGAACTTCTTAACACGTTCCGTCATGAAAAAATAAGATTACACAAAAACAATATCGCCATCGATTTATGTAACCCTTCCGAACCCGAATTTATTATCAATAGTGATCCGTACCGTTTAAAACAAGTACTTTCTAATCTACTTAGCAACGCTATTAAATATACTGAATCTGGTTCTATTGAGTTCGGCTATAATAAATACGATGACCTGCTTGAGTTCTTTGTCAAGGATACTGGCATAGGTATCGAACCTAAAAGTTTCGAGCATATATTCGAACGCTTTAATAAGGCAAATAATAATGGAGGTCAGTTATACGGCGGAACAGGACTAGGCCTTTCAATATCAAAACAAATCATCGATAATCTGGGAGGGGAAATGAGTGTTGAATCCGAGATTGGCAAAGGATCACGATTTAGTTTTACTATACCTCTTTAACTGATGAAATCATGGTTATTACCTTGCAAAATCAATAACCAAAATCCAGTTGACATTGAAAATACGTATATTTGAGTTCCTAACTATGTAACACATTGATTCGAACTACGACCATTATTTTGCTTTTGCTTTCAGTTCTCTTAGCCAATTCGCAAGAAAATTTAAAGGTTAAGAAAATTAAATTCAAGGGTAATACTGCCTTTAACAATCTTAAACTTAAAGAACAGATAAGTTTACAGGGCACTTCATATTTTGAAGAAAAAATACTCAAAAAGGACCCTTCTTTTTATTCACGAAGCCTTTACTTATCAGACATTAAACGATTAAAAACCTTTTATCAGCAAGAAGGCTATTTAGATATTCATTTTCTGGACCCAACCATCAGAATCACAAAAAAAAACAAAGTCATTTTAACCTTCAACATTGAAGAAGATGAGCCCATTAAAGTTGAATCCGTAGATTATCTAATTGATTCAACAAAAAAGATTTCCAATGAATTACCCCGAAAAGGATTAAGGAATATAAGACTTCAGTCAGATTTACGGGCTGATAATATTTTTCGTGATGAGTGGTGTATACACGACCAACAGTTAATCGTCAACCAATTCAATAATATTGGTTATGCTTTTGCTGATGCTGACTTCCAATTGATGGTTGATACCGTAAAATCAACAACTAAAGTTTTGTGGGAAGTTGAGAAAGGAAACCTGACTCATTTTGGTAAAATACAGATCATAGGCAACAATCGTATCAAAGAAAAGAACATACGAAAACAACTAACTTTTAGTGAAGGTGATGTATGGTCAAAAGCAGATATTGACCTCACACAGAAACGAATTTTCAATCTGGGCATGTTCAGGGTTAGTTCAGTTAAAACCGCTCCTACAGAACAACAACAAGACACTATACCTATTGAAATAATTCTGAAAGAGGCTCCCAAATGGACCACCCGGTTTGGTGCAGGTTATGGCCGGGAAGATAAATTCAGAGTATTTGGTGAAGTGCAATATCTAGGCTTTTTAACCAATTTAGGCAGAATAAACCTAAGTGCTAAACATTCTGCACTGGAGCCCTATAATTTTGACCTGAAATTTACACAACCAGCAGTATTATTTCCAATCAACTCAATAATTGTTAATCCATATATTCAGGAACAAAAGGAACCCGGATACAGCGTTAAAAAAAATGGTTTCAATTTTACATTCCTGCAAAACTTATCGGATAATTTCAATTCCAATATCAATTTCTTTTTCGAAGATGTAACAAACGACACGACTAATTTCTATTTATCTGGCATAGATGAATTACCTGAATCTGTTTATTTAAAATCAGGTATTTCAATCGGTTTTACTTATTTCAATGGCGAACCCAAATTAAATCCTATCAGCGGTCATTCCCTCTCACTAAACATTAAAACCAACGGTTTATACATCACTCATGATATGCCATTCTACAAAAGCATTCTTGAATACAAAAGGTATTGGGGATTGAACTATGGGTTGACACTTGCGTTTAAGAGCAAGATAGGTATGGCTAAAGGAACTGATGGTTTAAATTTTATTCCTTCCGAGGAAAGATTCTATGCAGGTGGAGCACACTCTGTCAGAGGATGGTCTAGATCAAACCTGGGCCCCAAAGACGAGTCTGGCAATCCAATCGGCGGTAAGAGCTTACTCGAAGGAAGCTTTGAAGCCAGATATAATATCGCCCCAAAATTAATAGTAGCAACATTTATTGATCTGGGTAATGTTTGGGAACCATCATTCAAATACCAACTGAATGATTTACGTTATGCCTCAGGATTAGGCATCAGATATGATACCCCAATTGGTCCGGCTGGTATTGATTTTGCCCGACCAATCTTTGATTCAGAAAAACAGTGGCAAATACACTTTAATATCGGCCACCCATTTTAATATATGATAAAAAAAAGCATCAAATATCTGTCGTATCTGATTGCAACATTTTTTGTTGTTCTAATCCTATTGATGCTTTTCACTCAAACATTATGGTTTGATAGGATAGTTAAAAAACAAGTTGTAAATGTTATTAACAAAGAGCTTAATGCAATTATATCTGTTGATGGTTTCAATAGCAACTACTACAGTTATTTGGATTTAACAGGAGTTAAGCTTCGGCAAAAAACAGATAGTAGCATAATTACTCAGGTTGAATCAATTCAACTTCAATTTAACATTTGGTCATTATTAGAGCAAAAAATTGAGATTTCGTCTTTTATCATCAATAACCTTGATGGATCGTTTTATCAGGATGAGAAAGGCAGATGGGAAATTGCAGATATTATACCCACATCTGGAGATACAACTACTTCTTCAGCTCCTTTTTCGTATGCCATACAAATTGATACCATTCGGCTAAACAACTGGAACATTGCCTCAAACTCAACAATAGAACTATTGCCCGACAGCATTCAAAACCTGAACCTCTTTGCTTCGTTTTATTATAAACAGGAGCTTATGGATTTTAAGCTGCATAACCTTGAATTAGTTTCGATAAAACCTGATCTTACCATTCGAAAAATAAACGGCCATTTTAAGCAAGACGGCTCTTTAATAAGCATCGACAGCCTAAACGTTGAAACATCCCGTTCGTTATTTGAAGCTTCAGGCAAGTATCAATCCATTGATAAAAGTACTGCTCAACTTAAAGCTGATCCGATCAGTAAGGATGAAATTAAAATATTTATTCCATCAGTTCAATTGCCAGTATCCCCTAAAGTTAAATTAGAATATCTGACACGGAATGACACTAGTTTTTTCAATGTTGGCATAACTGTAAATGAGGAAGAGGTTCATTTGAAAGCACAAATTTTAAGGCTTGAGGACTATTCAAACAATAAAGTAAAGCAGATCCCATTTAACGCAGAGCTTGCATTCGTTGATGTCCATCCTGAAAATTGGTGGTTGATGAATAATACCAATAGTACATTACAAGGAAATATTAACATTAAGGGTAATCATCTTTTAGACTATACAACCTGGGAAAATATTAAAGGCGATTTAACCGGTTCGACTTATTTAGATCATCATTTTAAAATTTTTAAGTTTAATGCTCAGCAAAATAATTTCAATGTCAGTTCAAGCTTGATTGCACAATCTTACTTGGGGAGGGCAGAAGGAAATGTTGAGTTACGAAACTATACTTCAAATCCAACTTACAAAGCAAGTTTAAAGATTGACAGTTTACTTTTAAGTAAAATAATATCAGATGATGCTGGTATGGCAAATGGCAAAATTTTAGTTATTGGGAAAGGCCTAAGTACTGATAGTATTGACGCAACTAGTACAATTAATATTTCGCAAAGCAACATTTATGGCGTCCCAGTCGACTCGGCCTATATTAAAGCCAATCTAAAAGATAACCTTCTCAATATATCAGAAAGCAGAATCCTCTTACCAGGTGGAAAAGTTGATGCTTCCGGTAACTTTCAGTTATTATCAAAAGAACTAAATGGTAATGCTGATTTTGTGGTTGATTCACTTACCTTCCTGCAGTACTTTCTAGCACCTGAATTCAATTTTACACAGGCTACAGGACAATTGTCCTTCAATGGCTCAATTGATTCTCTAAATACTACAGGCCATCTAACAGTATCTGAATTCAATGGCTATTCTTTATCAAGTAATAAAATGAATGCCCGGTTAAATGTTAACTATATCGAGAATCTTATACAGGCTAAAACATCTTTCCAGATTCAAGCCTTGCAAAACAATGATATATTGGCTGACACCATTTACGGCGAAGCTAATTATAAACAAGACACCTTATTTGCTGAAGTATTTGCTAAAAAAGACAGTATCAACACTAAATTAAAAACACATATTCATCTGGCCGATACATTAGGCATCAATATTGACAATTTACGATTCAATACTCCACGAATCCGTTATTATACAACCGACACCATAAATTTAGTTGAATTTTACAATAATGAGTTCACCATTAAAGATTTGGCATTAAAAGATGAATTATCACCCCAATTTTCCTTGAGAGCAAAAGGAACATTTGGAGCCAACCGAACACAGGATCTTGATTTTGTTGTAGATAACTTCGATTTAAATTCATTAACCCGGCTAAATATACTGGATGATTATATTGATGGATTATTTTCAATCAATATGAGATTAACAGGACAGCCTCAGTCTCCTGAATTAAAATCAACATTCAACGTAAAAAACGGCCAATACGATCAAATTCAACTGCCCTTTTTTGAAGGTAACTTAACTCTTAAGAATGATACGTTAAAAAGTAGTTTTATCAATCCGGAGAATAAAAAAGAATTCAACCTTAGTTTAACAACACCATTTGAAACACGTTTTGATACAACAGGTTTCATTTTTAATATGAGTGATTATTTCGAGGCAACCTTGCGTCTTGACTCCTTCGATATTGCTGCTCCAACCGCGAAAATTGCACAACTAGAAGTTGAAGGGTTACTTGATGCCAATATCAGGGCGAAAGGAGAGTTTTCAAAACCGCTTCTTTATGGCAATTTTAATCTTCAAAATGGAAAGTATAGTCACCCTGGTTATGGAATTGACATGAGTAATGCACAAATAGCCTTAAATTTCGACAGTAATAAAGTGGCCATTGATACCTTCATCATAAAACGCGACAAAGGCTATTTAACCATGACTGGTGCTGCTGTTTTTGATAGTAGTTTAGTAAGCGGTTCAATCCATAGCTCAACACTGGAAGCGAATGCCAATAACTTTTATGTGATCAAACACCACGATTATTCTGCATTGATTGATGCTAAGACCTTTTTTACAAATTCTGAATCAGAAAGCCGTTTTGGAGGTAAGATTAAAGTTCTTAGGTCTGAATTTTACCTTCCTGCCTTCATGGATTCTGACAATGAGACTAAAGAACAGAATGTACCTCTACTGGTTCAGGCTACTGCAGCCTCAGATACTATATCTGGTTCACAACAGCATATTAGTCTTCGAAAAAAGAAAGAAGAAACATCTCCATTCATTACCAATTTACAAGGTCGGCTTGAACTGGAAATACCTCGTAATACCTGGTTGAGAAGTGAAGATATGGGCATTGAGATCTGGGGCGATCTGGAGATAGAAAAGAGTAATCCGTATTTTGAGTTATATGGTGAATTAGGTATTAACCGTGGACATTATATTCTATATGGTAAAAAACTGGTGATTAACGAAGGTACTTTAACTTTTCAGGGAGGTAAGGAGATAGATCCTATTCTGAATTTTAATGCCAGTTATACTTATCGAGGACCAGACAAAGAAAAACGAACCCTGGAACTTTCTGTCAGTGAAAAATTATCTGAACCTGCTATCTCATTTAAGCTGGATGATTCTTCCATTACAGAAGGAGATGCCATTAGTATCCTCATATTTGGAAAGACGATGGATGAACTATCCTACTCAGGACAGAATGGAATTAGTGGAGCAATCGGAACCAATATGTTGACAAAAGCCCTTACATCGCAATTAAGTAAAACTTTAGGTACTCAATTCAACCTCGACATGATTGAGGTGACTGCGGCAGAAAACTGGCAAAGCGCAGCTTTTGTGGTTGGTAAATATGTTACGAATGATCTTTTTGTTATCTATCAACGTGGCTTTGGCGAAACCGATGGAGATGAAATAACACCAGAGATTATCACACTGGAATATGAGTTAAGTAAAAATTTATTCATGAGATTACAAAGCGGGAGTTCCAAAGAATCAGGTTTTGATGTAATTTTGAAGTTCGAATCCAAAAAAGATTAGGTGATGATAAATACGCGCGAATTAAAATCGAAGCATAATGCTATTTGTAAGAAACTAGCTTCAAAACGTATCAAAGATAGCCTCGATATGATTGAAGACCTGGTGAAAGATGCTCACGACGGCGATCTTATCGACACTCATTATAATCTTGAATTCACCTATAAAAACATGCTTCGCTATACTGTGGAAGGCATAACCGACCCTGAACGACAAAAGATCTACAATCATTTGGTGAGGGATGTCTACAGATTAGCTGACAATGCCTATAACAAACTGATGTTGAAATATTCCAACGACATCATTTTTGAGCTTCGTCGCGAAAACGCATCCATCCAACTCAGTGTTTTATTGGATGAGTATGCTCAACTTTGGAATGGCATTGAACTTCAAAAAATTGTGAATCCCGAAGCCGAAAATGCTCAGGAAATACAAAATATTAGTGTAAGAATCTTTCAATATTTATGGAGTGCTTCCACCTTATCAGAAGGTGACCTTGATAAGTTAAAGAGCCTTTTTAATAACTCATCCTATCCATGGTATTTGAAAGCGCAATTGGTGGGAGCTCTTAATCTGGCTCTTCTTCATTCTTTCATCCCAGAGTATTTGGATTTATTAATGGATTTAGCTCTTAATGAAAATGATAGTATAAGCTCTCGTGCTGTCACAACATTAATTTTATCGTTTCTGAAATATGATGCCCGTTTACCTCTAAACCCTAAAATTCATTCACGCTTTACATTACTGGCAGAAGAAAATAAATGGATTACACTGATTGAAAGCATCATCATTCAATTAATCAGAACAAAAGAAACACAACGAATCTCACAGAAGCTTCATGATGAAATACTTCCTGAGGTAGTAAAAATGCAACCCAAGTTTAAAAACAAACTTGATCTGGAGAATATGCTAAGTGAGAATCTAACAGATGATAAGAATCCGGAATGGGAAGATTTTTTCAAAGACTCACCCAGTCTGATCTCCAAGATGGAAGAGCTTACTCAATGGCAGATGGAAGGTGCTGATGTATTTCTGTCTACCTTTAAACACCTGAAGCACTTCTCGTTCTTCAATTCTTTTGCTAACTGGCTTTTACCATTTTATCCTTCTCACCCCGAGATAAAAAAGGCATTGGATTCCGAGAGCGATCTTTTTAAAAGTTCATCATTACTTGATAATCTGGCTGAGTCGAGGTTTCTATGCAACTCTGATAAATATTCTTTAATGCTCAGTATTCCTCATATGCCTTCGATGCAAAAGGATTTAATGGGTCAGATGTTTTCGGCTGAGATGGAACAAATGGCAGAAATCAACAAAGACGAAAAAGCATTAAAGGCTAACCAGGGAAAGCTGATTGCTTCGAACCAGTTTATACAGGATTTATATCGACTGATCAAAGTTCATCCACAACGCCATCAACTCGACGACATCTTTACTCAGCCGATGGATTTTCATAATAAGTGGTTCTTTAAAAAACTTGTAACTGAGGATTCTTCATTACGAGAATTGGCTGAATATTATTTTAAAAAGGAATACTATGATGAGGCGATAGATATCTTTAACCAGATCTACGAAAAGGATCAAACAGCTGTTGATATCATTCAAAAAATTGCCTTTGGTTATCAAAAACTTAATCAGTTTGAGAAAGCTCTTGCTAAATATTTACAAGCCGATTTAATTGGTGCTGAAAGTGTATGGAATAAAAAGAAGATTGCTCTTTGTTACCGCCATTTAAAGAACCCCGAAAAAGCATTACAATATTATAAAGAGGCAGAAAATATCGATCCTGAAAACCTTTCAACACAAGCCTCTATCGGACACTGCTACCTGGAACTGGAACAATTTGAAGAAGCTTTAAAATATTATTTTAAAGTAGAATACCTTGATCCGGGAAATCATAAAGTAGGAAGAGCAATCGGATGGTGTTCGTTTGTTTTGGGTAAATTCGATCAGGCAGAAAAGTATTACAACAAGATTCTGGTTGCAGAAACCAATAAACAGGATTTAATAAATCTGGGACATACACTTTGGTGTAAAAAATTACGTAAAGAGGCCTTGGCCAGCTATCAGAAAAGTATAAAACTACCCAACCATTCGTTTAATGAATTTTTGGAAACATTTCAGGAAGACATTCCTCATTTATTAACTCATGGAATTGAAAAACCAGACATCCCGTTAATGTTGGATCAAATTCGCTACTCACTGGAAGAATAGAATGGCAAAGAAGAAAATATCACACGAATTATATAGTTACGGCATTTATAATCGCTGGGAGCGTCAGTCAAAAGACCTGCCTAAACTTTTAGAAATAACCGATCGCATTCCTATCAAAGATGATATTGAATTTGGTTATGTACTTAAAATCAAAGGAGCTAAAGGTAAAAAGTTAGTATTTAAAATTGAACATCCACCCTTTAAAAATGATAAAGGTGAAATTGAACCACCTTTTGAGGGTGAATATTATGTCAATTCTAATACGTATGAATTTTTTCTTGGAGATACTGTGTGGGAGCCGTACGAAGACAAAGCTGGCGAATGGAAGCTCTACACATGGTTGGATGGCAAACTGATAGCGGAGAAGAAATTATTTCTTTTCCTGTACTAGTTCATTAGCACCATTATTAAAAACATAACGAAGCCTAATAATGCGGCGATCAAAACTACTTCAATGATCGAATAGATGAAGATCTTCCGCTTCAATTTCAATGTTAAATCACTTTCCTTTTTCATTCTTTTCGATTCTTTCTTGGTCATAAATTAATTACAAACATAGTAGGCATTTTTCTATTTTGCACGCCCTTTAACAGTAATTAACGTTAGATTGACATTTTTTAACCGCCTTGAGTTTCAATTTGTTTTTACAAAATTTTTATACTAAAAAGGTTCCACTACTGTGAAACCTTCTAAATATATATGATTTTCAATATTATACATTAAAACGGAAGTGCATAATATCGCCATCTTGCACAACATATTCTTTTCCTTCAATGCTCATTTTTCCTTTTTCCTTACAAGCTTGTTCTGATCCCAAGGTCACAAAATCTTCATACTTTATAACCTCAGCACGAATAAAGCCTTTTTCAAAATCAGAGTGAATTACTCCGGCAGCCTGAGGAGCCAGGTACCCCTTATGAAATGTCCAGGCACGTACTTCTTTTACTCCTGCAGTAAAATAAGTTTGTAGTTCCAATAACGAATAAGCAGAACGAATAAGCTTTGATACACCTGATTCAGTCAATCCCATATCCTCCAAAAACTCCTGACGCTCTTCAAATGTCTCCAACTCAGCAATCTCAGATTCTGTTTTGGCTGCTATCATCAGTATTTCAGCATTCTCATCTTTAACTGCTTCACGAAGAGCATCAACATGTTTATTACCACTTATAACTGAATCCTCATCAACATTACAAACATACATAACCGGTTTGTTAGTCAATAGGTATAAATCTTTGCTTACTTTTTCCTCATGCTCAGTTAATTCAACAGTACGGGCCGACTTACCATTCTCCAGTGCCTCCTTAAACTTGTAAAGAACCTCAACTAATTTTTTAGCATCCTGATCTTTTGAAGCTTTGGCAGCTTTCTCAGTTTTTTGCAATCGTGCCTCAATGGTTTCCAAATCTTTAAACTGAAGCTCCATGTCAATGATTTCTTTATCACGAACCGGATTCACTGATCCATCAACATGAGTCACATTATCATCATCAAAACAACGTAATACATGAATAATCGCATCCGTTTCACGAATATTGGCAAGGAATTTATTACCCAATCCTTCACCTTTACTAGCTCCTTTTACCAAACCTGCGATATCTACAATCTCAACAGTTGTTGGTTGAACACGCTGTGGTTTCACCAACTCTTCCAACTTCACCAATCGTTCGTCAGGGACGGTAATCACTCCCACGTTCGGTTCGATTGTACAAAACGGAAAGTTTGCCGATTGGGCTTTTGCATTTGATAAGCAATTAAACAAGGTTGACTTACCCACATTCGGTAAACCAACTATTCCACACTGTAATGCCATATGATGATATTTACTTTGCTAAAATTCAGCCGCAAAAGTACTGCAATTTTCATTAGGTAAAAAACCTGAACCAGTTAAAATAAAAAAGGAATGCCCTTTATTGTGAACATTCCTTAAATTAATATCAATCTTTTCCTTATTTATTCAGCAGAATGAAACTCATCGAATCTTCCGTTTTGAAGAAAATCGACACTTTTCTGTATTTCCTTGTACATGATTTTATCTTCTTCCACAAAAGTGACATAATCACGATATTGACTTAAGAAATTTTCAAGATACTCTGATGTTCTGGCAGGACGGCGAAATTCCATTGCCTGAGAAGCATTGAATAATTCAATGGCCAAAACACGTTCTACATTATCTGCTATTTTCAATGCCTTGGTAGCTGCATTACCCCCCATACTTACATGATCTTCCTGCTCATTGGATGATGGAATGCTATCAACCGAAGAAGGCGTGGCCATTTGCTTATTCAAACTCACGATGGAAGCAGCAGAATACTGTGGTATCATAAAACCACTGTTTAGGCCCGGATTGGCAACCAAAAATTCAGGCAATCCACGTTCCCCCGATATCAATCGATAAGTACGACGCTCCGAGATACTTCCGATCTCACTCATGGCAATGCCCAGAAAGTCCATTGCCAGAGCCAGTGGTTCTCCATGAAAATTACCTCCGGAAATAATCATATCATCATCCGGAAAAACAATCGGATTATCGGTTACTGAGTTTATTTCAGTAAGCACCACACCAGCCACATAGTTTATTGCGTCTTTAATAGCGCCATGGACCTGAGGCACACAACGGAAGGAATAAGGATCCTGAACATGTTTCTTAGGCCTTGTAATTAATTCACTTCCTTCCAGGATAGCTTTGATATTACGGGCTGTTTCAATCTGTCCTTTATGAGGACGGATAGTATGCAACTGAGGAAAATATGGTTCAATACGTCCATCGAAAGTATCCAACGACAAGGCAGCAATGATATCTGCATACTTTGAAAGTCGAAAAGCTTTGAGCAAAGTATAAACTGCATGCGAACTCATAAACTGCGTTCCATTCAACAGAGCTAATCCTTCTTTTGCTCCCAGCTTAATAGGCTCCCACCCTTTTTCGTTTAATACATCAATGGCAGGACGAGTTTCTCCGTTGAAGTGAACATCACCTTCTCCAATTAATGGTAGAAACAGATGTGCCAGTGGAGCCAAATCTCCTGAAGCTCCCAATGATCCTTGTTCGAATACAATCGGATAAATATTGTTATTGAAGAAATCGATCAATCGATTCACTGTAGCCAACTGTACCCCTGAGTTACCCAAACTTAAAGCATGAATCTTCAGCATTAACATCAGCTTAACCACATCGCGTGGTACTTCCCTGCCAATTCCACAAGCATGACTCTTTACCAGATTTTCCTGTAATCGACTCAAGTCATCTTTTGAAATGGAGATACTATGCAAGGCACCGAAACCAGTGTTGATACCATAAACAGGACCATCTTCTTTGGCAATTTTATCATCCAGATACTTTTTACATACCTGAATCAATTCAATTGACTCATCTGATAATTTAAGGTGATACCCTTCTGAAAGAATGGTTTCAATATTTTCAAATGTTAATGGTTTAGGGGAGATATAAAATATTTTGTCCATAAATAAAATTCAAAACTTTGATATGACTGATTTGGATGCTTTTTTGCAAAAGCTAAATTGATCCACCTCAACGATGAATACAAAGAGTAAGATAAGAAGGAAATATCTCAAGGGCAACGGATATCGCCACCAAAAGAACTAATAATAAGTCTGCTGTTTTTTAAAATTCTACCCATAAAAAAGCGGATAAAGCAACTGTTTACTTTATCCGCAAATGTATTTAATTTCTTATTTAGATGCTGATGACTTTTATCAATTCATCAACACCCAATTTACTCTGTTCTCCTGTTTCCATATTTTTCAAAGTCACTACTCCAGCCTGACGCTCTTCTTCACCTGTCAACACCACAAATGGAATTTCTTTTTTATTGGCGTAATTCATCTGTTTTTTCATCTTTGCATCATCAGGGAATAACTCTGCATTTATTCCGGCTTTTCTCAATTGAGTAAGTATTCCCAGCGCATACAATTCATCTTCACCACCAAAATTCACAAACATAGCTCTGGTTTTTGCTCCATCGGCTTTTGGGAATAATTCCAATTGGTTCATTACATCGTAAATACGATCTGCTCCAAACGAAATTCCAACCCCTGAAACATCTTTCAAACCAAAAATTCCTGTTAAATCATCATATCTACCACCACCTGTAATACTTCCAATAGCCACATCTTTGGCTTTTACTTCAAATATTGCTCCAGTATAATAATTCAATCCTCGCGCTAAAGTAAGATCCAACTCTACTTCTAAATCGAGATTCAGAACATCCAGATAATTCAACACCACTTCCAGTTCATCAACACCTTTCAATCCAATTTCTGATGCAGCCAATACTTCACGCAACTTGGCTACTTTCTCTCTGTTTGTTCCGCTCAACATGATAATTGGTTGAATGGTTTGAATAGCCGCTTCTGATAAACCTTTTGAAGTCAATTCTTCATTTACTTTTTCCAAACCAATTTTATCGAGCTTATCAATCGCAACTGTAATATCAACAATCTTATCAGAAGCATCAATAATTTCAGCAATACCCGAAAGCACTTTACGATTGTTCAGTTTTAGTACCACGTTAATGTTTAACAGTTGGTACACTTCGTCAACAATCTGAATCAACTCCACCTCATTCAATAATGAGTTACTTCCAACCACATCGACATCGCACTGAAAAAATTCGCGATAGCGACCTTTTTGCGGACGATCAGCTCTCCAAACAGGTTGAATCTGGTAACGCTTAAATGGGAATGTAATTTCATTTTGGTGCTGCACCACAAAACGGGCAAAAGGAACTGTTAAATCATAACGAAGTCCTTTCTCACTTATTTGAGATATTACCTTATTTGATTCTTTTTCGGCCAACAAACCGGCATCAGCTTTACTAAGATAATCGCCAGAATTCAATATTTTAAATAGCAGCTTATCTCCTTCTTCGCCATATTTACCTAATAAAGTAGAAAGATTTTCCATAGCAGGTGTTTCAATCGGCAAATACCCATATTTCTGAAAAACTGATTTTACCGTATCGAAAATGTAGTTACGTTTCACCATCTCCACAGGCGAAAAATCCCTGGTACCTTTAGGTATACTTGGTTTCTGAGCCATATTATTGTTTCGTTATTATCGTAATTTATTGAGCTGCAAAGATACTAAAGCTAATCGAAACTTAATATTTAAGCTGAAAAGGTATTACGGTTTTTTTTAATCATCATGAACTATAACAAGTTCGAATACCTACTATTAGGTATTTATAATACATATACATACACATACCTTTGAGTTATGTTAATTATAATTCCATTTATTATGAACAAACTTTTTACCCTTATCGCATTATTCAGTTTGCTTTCATTTGCATTTTCTGAAAAATCCACTGCCATCGAATACGCAGGCGGTGACGGCACAGAAAACAATCCATTTCAGATTGCCAATCTTGATCAATTAAAAACACTTTCCGAAACGGTTGCCGACTGGGACAAACACTTTATCTTAATCGATGACATTGACGCAAGTGCAACTTCAACATGGAATAGCAATAATGGGTTTTCACCTATTGGTAATAAAACCAATAATTTTACGGGTTCGTTCAACGGGCATAATCATTCCATTAGCGGATTGACCTGTAATGTTCAATATACAGATTACCGAGGCTTATTTGGCTATGTTATAAATGCTACAATCATTAATGTAGTGATGGAAAATTGCCTTGTGAAAGGTAAAGAATACACTGCTACTTTGGTCGGATATGCAAACAGTTCAATCATTAGTAATTGCAATGCAGTTGGCGGGTTAGTACAAGGAGCTAATGGCAATACTGTAGCAGGATTAATTGGCATGGCAACCACCTCAAGCGAAGTTACTTACTGTTATACCAACCTAGAAGTAAGAACAGGATATGGTTTTACAGGTGGTTTAATGGGTAGTTTGGTAGGCAGTTCTATCATGAAATACTGCTTTTCGTTTAACATCGTAAACAGTACAGGAGGCTACGGAGCTAAATCGTTTGGAGGATTGGCTGCCCAAAATCACACTTCAACAATTGAAGACTGCTTTAGTCATGCAACGGTGGCAGGATATGAATGGGTAGCGGCTTTTTCAGGTCGAAATTATTCGAATACAACAACAGTGGCCTCAATTAAAAACTGCTATGCGACAGGTACAGTGAGTGGAACCTATACAACGGCTGGCTTCATTGGATCAAATGAAGGAGCATCAACTGCAACAAATTGTTATTTCGATACTGAAACAACTGGAGTTTCAAATGCCATTGCTACTGACGAAAATTCACAAACACCAATTGGTTATGAGACATCAATGTTTGCCGATGCTGATAACTTTTCAGAATGGGATTTTGACAACACATGGATTATTAAAACAGTACCCGAATATGATGCGAATCCACGTCCCTATCTTCAATGGCAATTTGGTTATAATTTAAACTTTGCAACAGATGGAAATGGAAGTATTAGTGGAGAAACAAATCAAATTATTAAACGAGCCGATGATGCGGCAACTGTTGAAGCTATACCCAATGCTTCGTATCAATTTATAGAATGGCAAGCTGAAGACGGCACTTCATTTTCAACTGAAAATCCTATTACAATACAAAATATGACTTCAAACATAAATCTTACAGCTATATTTTCATTATCAACCGGAAATGAATCATCATCAGTGCCAAAAACCTTAGTCTACCCAAATCCAACAAAAGGAAAAGTTTTTATTTCAGCTGAAGGGATCAAAAAGGTTGAAGTATTAAATCTAAAAGGATCTACTATAAACATTTATAACTTCAGCAATTCTGAATCTTGTATTGATCTATCATCTTATAAAAAAGGGTATTATTTACTACGAATAACAACAGAGAAAACCTCCTTAGTTGAAAAGATAATTATTGAATAGTGATTGATAAGGAACGGGGTAAAATTCGAACCGCGTTGCACTAATTTAAGTCAACGCGGTTTATATACCTCTATTTGTCAAACACTTGAATTCATTATTCAGAATCATTACATTTGAATAAAAGGACAATCGATGAAACCAAAACCTCAAAACCACTATAAGTTTGTCCATTCATTTAAATTAAGTTCACTTTTCTTATTTAGAATAAAACTCCTATTTGCATTACTTCTGTTGCTTCCTTTATTTGTATATGCCAATAATGACGAAATTGACAGTTTACAATCGAAGTTAAAAAATTGCACAAACAAATTTGATCTAGCCAAAACCAATCTTCAGCTCTCAAAACTTTATGAGCGTATCGACTTAAATCTTGGGAGGAAACATGCTCTTAATGCTCTGCAATATAAATCAAACGATTCGATTCTTGCCGAAACATATAATCAGCTGGGTCGCAATTATTTCTATCGAACACAACTCGACTCAGCCATCTATTATTTTGAAAAAACAAAAGATCTACTAACAAAAACAGGTAATACTGATCGGGCTTCTATTGTTGACATTAGTTTGGGGGCTATTTATTTACGACAAGGAAATTACAATCAAACAATTGAAATATTAACTCAGAGTGCTGCATATTTTGAAGAAGTACAGGATGATCTGAATGCTGCCAAATGTTACAGCAATATTGCCAGCGCAATGGCAGAACTTGGGAATTACAATAAAGCTATTGAGTTTAGTAATAAGGCTTTAAATATTTTTAAGACTAATAACCTGACTCAGTATCAACTAATAACTTTGCCAAATCTTGCAGCCCAATATTTTAAAGTTGGCGATACGATTACTGCCATTAAATACAATTTGGAGGCAGAACAATTAGCCCAAAAACAAGACAATAAACGGTCTCTATCAATTATTTACAATAATTTGGGAAGTATATACTTAGATAAAGATCCTGAAAAAGCTAAATACTATCTGGACAAAACAATTGCTTTAAAAGAACAACTAAATCTGATAACGGGGCTCGAAGTTACACAAGGGAATCTGGGATATATTCACTTAAAAAACAAAGAATATACAAAAGCTCTGTTTTACTATAATCTGGTAGCACAAAAAGTGAATGGTAAACAACTGATTTTCGCTTATGACCAAATAGCTGAATGCTATAAAGGATTGAATCAGTTTTCAAAAGCATTGGATTATACCGAACGATCCCGATCTCTTAATGACAGCCTATTGAATGCTAAGAACCAGGAGATATTTAATGAGATTCAAACCAAGTACGAAACTCAAAAAGCTAAGCGCGAGCTATCTGAACTCAAAGTAACCAACCTGGAGATAAACATTGCTCGAAACCGAAATCGCATTTTACTCTTTATTGCACTTGCATTGCTGACTCTTTCTTTACTATTTGGATATATCCACCAAATATGGACTAAGCGCAAACAACTACTCATCAAACAAGAGTTAAAAATTAAGGAACAAGAAGTTGAACAAATCTTGAAACGACAAGAATTACAAGGTATAGATGCCATTATTGATGCTCAGGAAAAGGAACGTAGTCGCATTGCAAACGATCTTCATGATAATTTGGGAAGCAAAATTGCCACTCTAAAATTATATATAGAAGGAATACAAGCATTGCCTTATGAGAATATTCATAATATAAAACCTGAATTGAAGCAATTGCAAACTTTATCGGAAGATACTTATCAGGAAATCAGAAAAATTGCGCACAACAAAAATACCAATGCGTTAATTGCCAAAGGTCTGATTACAGCAACCCAAACCATATCAAATCAGATATCAGAGAGTAACCAATTGCAAATTGAAGTTATTAATGTGGATATTGATGACCATATAAATATAAACTCAACCATTGAGATTCAACTATTCAGAATAATTCAGGAATTACTAACAAACATTATAAAACATGCAAAAGCATCAGAATGTATCATTCAATTTTCAATAGATAACAATGAGTTGGTTGTGATGGTTGAAGACAATGGTATTGGATTCGATATTGATGAAATTAAAATAGGATATGGTTTGACAAATATCGAAAAGCGGATTGACAAACTTAACGGGCAATACAATATTGACTCGGCAGTGAACAATGGAACTACTATTATTCTAAAAGTACCTTTATGAGTATAAAAATAATCATCGCCGATGATCACCAATTATTTATTGACGGAATTAAATCAATTTTAGCACCCGAAAAGGAAATCTGCGTAATAGCCGAAGCAACTAATGGATTCGAATTAATTAAATGTATTGAAAACGGAATGGCACCTGATTTGATTATTACCGATATACGTATGCCAATTATTGATGGGGTTACCGCAACCAGGGCTCTTACAAAAAACTTTCCTGAAATACCGGTTTTAGCCTTATCGATGTATGATCAAAGTGCTGATGTTATTGAAATGCTTGATGCAGGCGCCAAAGGTTATATTACCAAAAATGTTGAACGAACAGAACTCCTTACCTCAATCAAAACTGTTATTTGCGGAGATTATTATTTTAGTAAAAAACTACCTATAAAAGTAGAGGACTGGAAAAAACAGAGAACAAATACTGAAACCGGTAGACTTACTAAACGAGAAAACGAAATTCTTGAATTAATAGCAAAAGGAAGGAGTACGCTGGAAATTGCTCAGCAACTTAAAATTAGCAAATTTACCATAGATACTCATCGCAAAAACATTCATAAAAAGCTTAATATTAAGTCGAATGTAGGTTTGGTTAATTATGCAATTAAAGAATCTAACCAAAACCATTCTTTTGATGTCTAATCTTCACTTTTCTATTTCTTGAATTTTTCAAGAAATTATTTAAACCTATAAGCAATAAAACTGTTAGCAAATGGATCTTATTAAATTCAATTTACAGACTTAATAAATCTAAATAACAAACGTAAATTTTAGAAAATGGATACAACACAATTAGTTCTGGATGCCATGAAAAAGGCGGCGAAACCATTAAAAGCAGGTGAAATTGCTGAGTTAAGTGGATTAGACAAAAAAGAAGTTGATAATGCAATGAAAACATTGAAAGCCGAAGAAAAAATCACTTCACCAAAACGCTGTTTTTGGGAACCGAAATAAGTATAGAGATACCTTTAAAAAAGTGCTTATGATCTTATCAAACCATAAGCACTTTATCTATTTAATTTAGAATGAATGATTTATAAAAGTTTCGTCTTCAATTCTTCATTATAGCTTAAAGCATTTTCATCTCCTTCAGCAGGAGCCCAGGAAGCAAAATTTTTATCATCTAATGGGAAATAGGGTCCGTCTTTAACTTCATAAACAACTGTATCGGGTTCAAGGGCAATGATTGAATGAAAAATTCCTGCATCAATATCATACCCGTATGCCCCTGTTGCATTGTCCAACACAGCAGAATCCAATATGCCTCCTTCATCATTAAATATTATAACCAACAATCTTCCCTTTAGAATAATAAAAGCTTCACGTTTATCCGGATTCTTATGCCTATGAGGCTGAACATAGCTGTCAGGTTGCAAAACATTCAACATTCGTTGCAATGGATCTTCCAAAACTTTATGAAAATTATAATTCTTCCTTCTCCTGTTATTGCTCCTTGATTCCTCAATAACCGGCTTTAATAATTCGTCATTAATAATCATACGTTAGTCATTGGTTACATTCTTAGACAGTAAAAATACAATGCTTCATCAAAACAAAAGCTAATTCTACAAAAGTTAAATCAACAAATCCTATATTTAAACGTAATAAAGCACAGGGGAATAATATAGATATTTGCATTAATGGGCACTAAAATTTTAATAGTAGACGACTCTGCAACAATGCTGGCAATTATAAGCGACATTGTTGAAAGGAGTATTCCTGATGCTGAGATTTTATCTGCCAATGACGGAAGGGAAGCCTGCAAACAGGCTGTGCGTCATTTGCCAGATTTGATTCTGATGGATTGGGAAATGCCTAATATGAATGGATTGGAGGCTGTTTCAAAGCTCAAACGAAATGAACTTACCTCAGACACTCCAATAATAATGCTGTCTGCATCTGACGCATCTGACAACATAAAACTGGCTTTTGAAGCCGGTGCGATGTACTATGTCAAAAAACCAGTTGAAGAAACTGAATTAATAGCCCGCATAAAATCTTCTTTAGCAATATCTTCTCAGATTAAAGATTTAAAAGCTCAACGCAATCAGTTAATGCTGTCGAATCATAAAAACGACACTATTTTGCGATCTATTTTACCTGCACCAATTTTAGCTCAAGTAAAACAATATGGCTCAATATCTCCCAAAAGGTATCGTAATACAGTTGTTTTGTTCGTCGACATGGTAGATTTTACATCTAAATCAGGTAAAATGTCTCATGGTACTTTACTACGTGAACTACAGGAAATATTCAAGGAATTTGACAGAGTAATTGAATCTCAGTTTTGTACACGCATAAAAACGATTGGTGATGCCTACATGGCCGTGTGTGGAATGTTTCACGAATTAGAAAATCCAGAACTACAAGGGGTAAAAACAGCCATAAAACTAAGAGAGGCCATCTCAAAAAGAAACCAAACAAATTCAATTCAATGGGAAATTAAAATTGGTCTCTACAGCGGTGATGTAATATGTAGTTCGGTAAGTACAACCAATCTTTCGTTTGATATATTTGGCGAAACAGTTAATATGGCAGCCAGAATGCAAAATGCCTGCGAACCAGACCAAATAAACATTTCAGAGGAGATTCAAAAGAAAGTAAAGGATTACTATCACATTGTAACGCGTACTGCAAGAAAGGTTAAAGGAAAGGGAACCATACCTATGTATTATATTCATAGAACCATAAGTAACGATATCAGTCCTAAACAAAAAGGGGCCACTTCGATAAGCAACCCCTTGTTTTTATTGAACTAATTTTTTATCAGTTTTTTATATTTGATTCTATGTGGTGTAACATCACCCAATCGCCGCTTCTTGTTTTCTTCGTATTCGGTATACGAACCTTCAAAGAAATAAATTTTTGAATCTCCTTCAAATGCCATAATGTGAGTTGCTACGCGATCCAGAAACCAACGGTCGTGAGATATAACTACAGCACATCCGGCAAAGTCATCCAATCCTTCTTCCAAAGCACGAAGTGTATTTACATCAATATCGTTGGTTGGCTCATCGAGTAATAAAACATTTCCTTCTTCCTTCAATGCCATAGCAAGGTGTAAACGATTTCGTTCACCACCCGAGAGAATTTCACATTTCTTTTGTTGGTCAGTACCTGAGAAATTAAATCGGGAAAGGTAGGCACGTGCATTTAATTCTTTACCTCCCATTTTTATTGTCTCTTCACCCTTTGAAACCACTTCATAAACAGTCTTACCGGGTACAATATCATCATGTGACTGATCAACATAACTTGTTTTAACCGTTTCGCCCACTTCAAAAGTACCTGCATCAGGAGTTTCCAATCCCATAATTAACCGGAACAAGGTTGTTTTACCTGCACCATTGGGGCCAATCACACCTACTATTCCGTTCTTTGGCAGAGTAAAATTCAGATCTTCAAATAACAAACGATCACCAAATCCCTTTGCAACACTTTGAGCATTTATAACTTTATCACCTAATCGAGGTCCGTTAGGAATGAAAATCTCAAGTTTCTGTTCCTTTTCTTTAACATCCTCATTAAGTAAATTGTCGTAAGCACCTAAACGAGCTTTGCTCTTTGCCTGACGAGCTTTTGGTGTCATTCGCACCCACTCCAATTCTCGTTCTAAAGTCTTTCTACGTTTTGAAGCCTGTTTTTCTTCATTCGCCAATCGCTTGGTTTTCTGATCTAACCATGAAGAGTAATTACCCTGCCATGGAATGCCTTCACCACGATCCAGTTCCAGTATCCAACCTGCAACATTATCAAGGAAATAACGATCGTGCGTAATCCCAATAACGGTCCCTTTATATTGTTGAAGATGTTGTTCTAACCATTGTACCGATTCAGCATCCAAATGGTTGGTTGGCTCATCCAATAACAGAATATCCGGTTCCTGCAGCAATAATCGACAAAGGGCAACCCTACGTTTTTCTCCACCAGATAGCACACTAATCTTCTGATCTTCGGGCGGGCAGCGCAAAGCATCCATTGCTCTATCCAGCTTAGTATCAAGATTCCATGCATCATGCTGATCGATCTTTTCCTGTAAAGCAGCTTGTTCATCCATCAATGCCTGCATCTTATCCGGATCTTCCAAAACTTCAGGGTCTCCGAATCGCTCATTAACGGCTTCATATGCCTTTAGAATATCCACAATCTCCTGAACACCTTCCTGTACAACTTCTTTAACAGTTTTGTTATCATCCAACTGAGGCTCCTGTTCAAGGTATCCAACAGAATAACCTGGTGAAAAAACAACGTCTCCTTCGTAATTTTTCTCAACCCCGGCAATAATCTTTAGAAGCGTTGATTTACCAGAACCGTTTAATCCAATGATTCCAATTTTAGCTCCGTAAAAAAATGAGAGATAGATATTATTCAATACCTTTTTTTGTGGCGGAAAAGTCTTACTGACTCCCACCATACTAAATATGATCTTTTTATCGTCTGACATTATTTGATTATTAATTTATCTCGAACCCATTTGCTTCAGATCACTATTTAACAAACCATCAGGTCTTTTAGAACTTACCATATGATAATCGAAATAGTAAAACCGTGAATCTGCTGCACCAACCAGTATTTTATAGCATCTGGCTTTATATTTTGTACCTTCCGGACCCACCTTATGCAGTATTACAACATTTGGATCTCTTTTCTTTAAGACTTCTTCAATATCCTCCTGTGTTACAATTTTCACATCATAAGGGTAATATTTTTGCAACTTTGACATAGAATTTACATCTGGAGACAGATCATCCTTAACCAAATAAAGTGTCTTATTCTTAAGCGATTCAATATTCTTATTGTAATACTTAAATACATTAGCCTTTATTAATTCAGGTTGAGCATTCATCAGTTTTACATGATCCTGAATAAAACGAACAAATACTTCCATTTTGTATGCATAGCTATCATCCTCGACCCTCAAGTAAGACAATGGAATGGAACACAAATCAGGTAAATCTCTGACTTCTGTTTCAGGCTTGCCCATCAACAAACTTAAGAATGTATAACGCGCTTTTGTTTTATCCATCGAAAAAGTTACGGTAGTTGATAAAAGAAACGAATAAGACGGATCTCCCACTTTTTCTTCAAATTCTTTTTGAGTAATGAATTCATAATCGGTAAGATTCCATACATCTTTCATCACCTCCTTTATTTTAAAATTAAAGTCACTCATTGGATTGGTATCCATTACAACCAATGTTTTACTTTTTAAAAAAGCTTTGTAGTCTTCTTTTGTTGGTAAGTGATCGTTCGAGGCGTTTATCTCTGCAAATACAGAGACTACTAACAAAATTAATAAAGCAGTCCTTTTCATCATCTAATTTCTTTTAGGTATAATTTGAGTGTCATCAGCAGCTTTAATTATCTTCTGTGATCTACTTATATATACACAAAGTTATCTAAAATATTGCATCCATATATAAAAACTTACCATATGAACACTTCTTTAATTTTCGAAATTTTGTTTCTTTATCTATAACAATTAAATACATTTGTTAGCTATATTAAAGTTTCCTATATCTAACCTTAATAATTTATTGGCGACTTAACTACAGCAGTTTTTTATATATTTAGGGTTAAGAAATTTATTACACTGAAAATGATATTACTAAATAAAATACTTTCGTTATTTGTTTTCGACAGAGAGGAAAAAGCTGATATTGAAGAACAAACCCCAATCATGATGCGAAATCTGATTTATTTCATACTTTTCATGGTTGTTTTTGTTGATGGGATTTTCACTTTACTAACAGATCAGACATTTTATGCAATACCACTGCTGATCTTTAGTCTTATTTTTGGATTTCATTTTCTATATCTGGGTCGTAAAGCCCATTCAATTGGCATTAGAAATTCATTTGCATTTTTTGCCATTCTCATTTTTCTTTATCTGATAGTCTTTGGAGGAAGTACAGGCTTGAGTATTATATGGATTGTTCTCTTCCCTACATTTATATTCTCACTTATAGGAAAGAATAAAGGCACCATCATTTCGCTTATATTCTTTCTCATTGTAGTTGGTTACCTTTTCGGGTTGAGTAATATTTTACCGTTGGTTCATAAGTATTCTTTACCTCAAAAAATAATGTATTCAGGGGTAATGTTTGCCATGATCATTGTTGGATATGCTGTTCATCATTCGTTTTCTGAGATTATCTTAAACAAAGAATTAAGAATGTTGAATTCTCAGAATTTCAACAAGACGCAGGAAGAACTGATATCAAAACTATCACATCAGATTCGAACTCCCCTAAGTAATATTACCGGTATAATTGACATACTTGAAAAAACTAACCTCAGCGATGATCAAAGAGATTATATCAATACAATTCATGCATCTTCAAACAATCTGGTGAATGTGGTTAACAGCATGGTTGCTGCCACCACAACCAATTTCAGTCAGATACCTGATGAAGAAATAAGTTTTAATTTATACTCAACCATCAACAATACAATCAAACTCTTTCAGGACGAAAACGACAAAAAGCAGTTTGACATTTCACTATCAGCTGACATTCCGAATAATGTTATCGGTAACAGTATAAAAATCAAACAGATATTTCTTAACCTTCTAAACAGCATTTTAAAATACAATAAATCTGAAAATAAACAGGTTACCATTGAAGTTACCCGCAAAGAAACGTTACCCAACAAACTGGTTCTTAAATTCAGAATAGTTAGCAATACTATTGTTCCGTTACCCAAAGAAGAATTGAAAGAGGAGGCTTTTTACTCGAGAGAAATCATTCGACTTAACACCAATAAATACATCAATCTTTTGGAATTAGGTATTACCCAAAAGATTATTGAAATGGATGGTAACCAACTCGATATTTACCCGGGATCGGTTAATACAGCATTTGAGTTTACGGCTTCTTTCAAAGAAAATTTAAAGAGTCAATCCATTAACTCGATTATTGAACCTACCAAACAAAGTGGCAACTACTTTAAGCCAAAAGTTGATATGGCTGATGCCAATATTTTATTGGTAGAAGATAACTTCTCAAACCAGCAAATCATTATTCTGTATATCAAAAATGAGGTGCAGAAAATTGAAGTTGCCTTTAACGGAAAAGAAGCATTGGATAAGTTCGGTAAGGCCAAATACGACCTTATTCTGATGGATGTTCAGATGCCAATTATGGATGGTTTTAAGGCAACTCAGAAAATTCGTGAAATTGAAAAGAGTACAGGAACACATACTCCTATTATTGCTGTAACTGCTAATGCATTCCCTGAAGACAAAGAAAAGTGTATGTCTGTTGGAATGGATGACTATATCAGTAAGCCTTTTCAACCGGAAGATCTAATTAAAAAGATCAAACAGCATCTAAGCTCGTAACAAAAACAAAGAGGGTGTCCAAAAAGTGATTCTGCAAATAAGGAATCTTTCAAATTGTAACTTTACTTTCATTATACCCCACCAAACCTCCCCTAAAAGGGA